>JAHEMS010000002.1 GCA_024643595.1 Bacteroidota bacterium | reverse complement strand
CACAGGGATTGTTTGATTGAGGTCGGGCTAAAAAACTGCCATCTTGGCCTTGAACGATGATCCCGATTTCTAACCGAATTGGAAATCCCAAGTTTCCTGTAATCTCCTTATTATTTATTCCTTGGTTTCTCTTATTTAAATAAGCGCCGCTTGCATAATCCTGTTTGATCCTGGCACAACGACTTTCTATCTTAATTGAAAATCAACTTATCTGTGAACAGAAGAAAATCGATAAAGCACCTCGCAACCCTGTCTGCAGGGTTAATTTCATTACCAGCCTGGGCGAATGGCTGGCGGATTGAAACGCTGAACTATAACGCATCCGTTTTTAGTTCGTCTGAGCAAGAAATCCTTGCTGCAGTCGTAGACGCGATCATACCTGCTGGTGACTCCATTGGAGCACTTACTGTGGGTGTTGACAAGTTCCTGGAAAAATTATTTGCGCAGTGTTATGAGGTGGCTACTCAGGAAAACGTGAAAAGACAATTGAACAACCTGGAAAACCAGGCCTTGTCTGAGTACGGCAAATCGTATTCTTCCGCGGATATCTTGCAGCGTCAAGCACTTCTTTTGAAAATGGCAGAAGATGAACCGGATAAAAAGGACTTCTTAAAACTTATAAAATCAGAAACCATTCGGGGATATAGCACCTCCAAAGAAGTAATGGGAGATCATCTAAAATACAAAGTAATCCCAGGGCATTACAAAGGCTGCGTTGAAATTTAACCCCAGAAAAATATAACCCATGAGTAACCTCGCTATTGATTCCGCAAAAAAAAGGACTTACGATGCCATCGTTATTGGCTCAGGTGCCAGTGGTGGATGGGCCGCTAAGGAATTATGTGATCGCGGATTAAAAACGCTTGTATTGGAGCGGGGCCGCGATGTAAAGCACATTGTCGATTACCCAACGGCAGGTAAAGCACCATGGCAATTTGAATTTCGGGGCACGGTGCCTCTTGAAAAACGAATTGATTTTAAATCATCTCGCTTCGCGAGAGAAGAGACCTTTCACTGGGTAATACGCGATGATGAGCAGCCCTTTATTCAAGAAAAACCATTTCGTTGGTTTCGTGGATACCATATGGGAGGCAAGTCGTTGTTGTGGGCAAGACAAACGCAACGATGGAGTGATTACGATTTTGAAGGACCAGCCAGGGATGGATTTGCGGTAGACTGGCCGATACGCTACAAAGATCTTGAAGCCTGGTATACCCATGTTGAAAAGTTTGCAGGTATAGCAGGAAACAAAGACGGTTTACCTGAACTGCCGGACAGCGAATGCCAGCCTGGTTTTGAAATGAGTTGTATTGAAGAATATTTTAAAGATAGCTTAGGTAAATATTTTCCTGATCGTCATCTCATCCAGGGCCGTTGTGCGCACATCACCAGCATTGAGCCGATTCAAAAGCAGCAGGGAAGAAACAAATGCCTGAATCAAAACTTGTGCAACCGGGGTTGTCAGTTTGGTGGATACTTCAGCAGCAATTCATCCACACTGCCGTGGGCATTGAAAACCGGCAACTTAACCGTCCGGCCCTTTTCCGTAGTTCATTCTATCATCTATAATGAAAGAAAAAAGAAAGCTACAGGTGTTCGTGTTATTGATGGTGTAACAAAAGAAATGATAGAATACAACGCGAAGATCATTTTTGTCAATGCTTCCGCGATCAACTCCAATGCAATCTTACTGAATTCAACATCGTCACGATTCCCTGGTGGACTTGGTAATGACAGTGGTTTGCTAGGAAAGTTTGTTGCGTGGCATAATTATCGCGGAAAAGCCAACGCTCAATTTGAAGGATTTAAGGATAAAAAAACGAGCGGCCGCAATCCAAGTCATAGTTATATTCCACGATTCAGAAATGTGCGACAGCAAGATGCTGACTTTTTAAGGGGTTACGCAATTGGCATTGGTGGAGGCAGGGGAATGCGTACCGATACCTCTGTGATTGGCGATCAATTAAGGGAAAATATTTTGAATCCCACTCTTGGTAACTGGAACATCAGCAGCTGGATGATGGGCGAAACGGTTCCGCTGGAAAAAAACCATGTGCGTCTTCATCCGGAGTTAAAAGACAAGTACGGAATTCCTCAGCTAATCATTTCCTGTGATTGGTCTGAAAATGATGATAAGATGGTCAACGATTATATCGAACAATCCAAAGAAATGTTTGAAAAGGCAGGCTTCATTAACATTACTGCGGAGGACACTAAATCCCCTCCTGGTTCCGATATCCATGAAATGGGTGGTGTGCGCATGGGTAACGATCCTAAAACATCATTGCTCAACAACTGGAATCAACTGCATCTTTGCAAAAATGTTTTTGTTACAGATGGCGCTTGCATGACTTCCACCGGAACTCAAAATCCTACATTAACATTCATGGCTATTACTGCGCGTGCTGCCAACTATGCCGTTGATGAATTGAAAAAAAGGAACATCTAATTATATCTATCATGAAAAAGAATTTTACCTGGGTTGTGCTATTCATTACTATATGTACCGGCACCCCAACTTGGGCACAGAAAAACAAACCGCTATATGAGGCCCCGTTTGGAGTAGCTTCCTTTACCTTGCGGAAAAGCTGGCCAGTAAGTATTGCTGCCACATTAGATACGATCAAGATGCTGGGCTTCACAGAACTGGAGGGAGGCGGTGGCCGAATGGCACCCGAAGAGTTTAAGAAGTTATGTGATGAACGAGGCATCAGCATACCTGGCACTGGAGGAGGGTATGAACAATTAGTAAAAAATCCACAGGAGATTGCTGACCGTGCAAAAGCGCTGGGATCTAAATATGTGATGTGCGCCTGGATACCGCACAAAACAGGAAGCTTTAACTTTGAGAATGCTAAAAAAGCAGTGGAGGATTTTAACACGATAGGAAAAGTGATGAAAGAAAATGGACTTACCTTTTGCTATCACGCCCACGGCTATGAATTCTGGCCGCATGAAAAAGGAACACTCCTGGATTACATCATTCAAAATACCAATCCCGAATATGTATCATTTGAAATGGACATCATGTGGATATACTTTGGCGGTGGCGACCCTGTTGCATTACTGAAGAAATACAAAGACCGCTGGAAGCTGATGCATCTGAAAGACCTGAAAAAAGGCACACCCAAAGACCTTACCGGATTAACTTCACCCGAAAATGATGTTGCTATCGGCACAGGTGAACTTGACATTCCGGCAATATTGAAGCAAGCCAAAAAAGCAGGAATAAAACACTACTTCATTGAAGACGAAAGCAGTATTTACATGAAGCAAATTCCTCAAAGCATCAATTATCTTAAAAGTTTGAAACAATAGGTAAAACCTCTTCTACTTTAATTCACGACGAATTTCCTTCCGATGGACTTCAATCCATCAGAAACCTGTATCCAGTAAATACCAGGAGCAAAAAAAGATACTGATGGGTGAATGATTTCTTCGCCCGAAACCGTTATCGAATTCATTACTCTTCTGGTCTGATCATAAAAAATTACAGAGGCCCCTCGCTTAAAGCCATATATTTCAACAGTGAGTTCTGAAGAAGCAGGAATCGGATAAACCTCAATATGGGGTATCTCCTTCGGTGCAACCGAGGTAATAAGTTCCTCACTATACATTGCTGAAATTTCATTTCCGAATATAATATTGGGTGACTGCATAAAGCTGATAAAACTGTTTTTAGCAGACTGACTACTTAATGCATGTGGTACGTATGGAAAAGCCCAGCTCGCATTAATCCATGTTAACAGCCAGCCAATCTTCCATGCTTTTTCTGACGGATCGTTTAAGAGAGCCGGCAGCACGATATCATTCCAATAGGTGCTGGCATTATCGCCAATCACCCGGTTTCCGGTTTCCGACAAAACGGCTACTTTGTTATGTTGGACAGCAAAATCAACCAATACCCCCAATTGCGTTCTCAGTGTAGCAGCATTAACTTCATAATAATCCAAACCAACAAAATCCACATACTCATCGCCGGGATAATAATTTAAATCCAGCGGAATATTAGGAGACCAGCAGAATAAAACACTTTTCGTTCTGTCCCTGACATAATTTACGGTTAGCGCATATAGAGCACGATACGTGGTTGCCGAAGTGGCAGCGCTTCCCCACCAAAACCAATTTCCATTCATTTCATGAAATGGCCTGAACACAATGGGAATGGTATCATTACCAATCTTAAGATCATGATTGATAATGTCAATTACCTTATCCAGTTCACCCAGAAACCAGGCACGATCGCCATTCAAGTCACTGACAATATTGTTTACCAGGTCGGGGGGCGAACCAACAAATTGATAGGAAGATGTTCCCCTGGCACTAAGATGCCAATCAAACGTAATTACATAGCCCTGCTGAAATGCCCATTTCACAGCTTCCGTATGGTACAATCTTTCTGTTGCTGTTTTCTCCAGATAATAATGAAAATCAGATCCCAATACTGCCGGATGCGATCCTGTTACCGCTTTTGAATCTGAATAGTCCTTATCACCGTGGGCACTTCCTGCACTATAGCGAAAACTGTTGAAAAACTCCTGACCGAAGAGAATGTTCTTGCTTTCTGCAACCACCTTCAGATTTCTATATAGCGCTTTTGATTGGATTGTTGCATCTGCATCAATTTGGCCGAAACCGTTGAGGATTATCATTGAACACCCCAATGATATCAGAAGCAATGGTAATCTTATAATCATTATTTACGCTGAATAAAAAATATCTTTACGAATCAGCGATGGCTAACTTTACCTTATTTAATAGTGTTGTTACTTTCAATTTTGGGTCTCCCTTCCCCAATGTCTCAATCGGTATATAGCCCTTATATCCTGATTCAATAATTATTTTAATAATCCGGCTAATGTCGGCTTCCAACTCCTGACCGTTTACAAATACATTTTCTTTGATCTGCCAGTTCACTGCATGCATGGCCGTTTTAGCAATCTCCTGATAGGGATCGCCCACACGATAACTGCCGGTGTCTAGAACCAACCCAAACCAGTTCGAATTAATGTCTTTGATAAACTCAAGTGCTTGATCAGCTGTTTGAATAAAATCATTATGGTTCTGTAGCGCGACCACTACACCATATTTTTCACCAAATTCTACACACTCCTGAATAGAGGCCAACATCCACTTCCGCATTTGTTCACGCTCTGTTCCTTTTGGATTTTTGTTTCCGGCAAAAATTCGGATCACTGGTGCGCCAATTTTCGATGCGGCCACAATCCAGTTTTTTACCAAATCGATATGCTCTTTTCTTTTTGTCATATCAGGTTCAGTAAAATCATTACGAATACCTGTACCGCTGATGTCCACACCTAACTGAAACGCTTTTCGCTTAAATTGAAATAGAATTTCATCTGAAGGAACAGCAGGGTATCCCTGAAAATAATAAGCTGTAATATCTACCGCTCCAATTCCTTCATCATAACAGAATGTTAGTAATTGATCTAAACTCATCTGGCCCGCAAGCAGCAAATCGTTAAAAGAAAAAGCGTTAAGGCCGAGTTTAAGAGGGGAAGTAGTATCCTTTTCAATTCCAGCTTCGGATAATGATGTTGTCATTAAAACCGGTGCAACCAGCAGTTTCTTTAAGAAATTTCTGCGTACATCAGTTTCTTTATTGTCCATAGTGCCGCGTTGATGATTAAATGAGTTGAACCGTATTCGTCAGCGTTCCGATGCCATCTATCGTTATTGAAATTTCATCGTTGGCCTCCAATGTAAATTCATTGGTGGGCACGATGCCCGTTCCTGTCATCAAAAAACTACCATATTGAAACCTGCATGCCTTAAAAAGCCACGAAGATAATTCCGGAAGACTTCTTTTCATGCGGTTCAAAGGAATGGAACCCTGAAAGACTTCCTGATGATTTCTTTTGATGACAATTGCTATTACTGTTTCTGATGAAATAGGATTTTCAGGCACAAACAAACATGGGCCTAGAGCACAGCTGCGTTCATATACTTTCGCCTGTGGAAGGTACAATGGGTTTTCTCCTTCAATGCTACGCGAGCTCATGTCGTTGCCAACCGTGTAAGCCTGAATGTTTCCTTCAGAATTAATGAATAACGTGAGTTCTGGTTCCGGTACATTCCAGGTAGAATCCTTTCGTATATAAACTTCTTCCCCTGGTGCACTTACGCGGTGAGGCAATGCTTTAAAAAATAATTCCGGTCGGTCAGCCTCGTATACTTTTAAATATACATCTGATGCTCCCGATTCTTTTGACTCCTCCATGCGTGCATCGCGACTAAGCAAGTAGGTTACGCCGGCTGCCCACACCTCCTGACTGCCTATAGGCGCAAGCACATTACTTAATAACTGTTGACTACGATCAAATGGAAGAGGTTCTGAAATTTGCGAGAGTTCCATTAAATAATGATAGAGGTTTGATCGGTTAATAATTGAATCCCAACTCTCGTTAAGAAGGAATGTCTGGTTCGAAGCAACCAACAAGGCCCCTTCTTTAGTTTTATATAATTGCATAGTTTACTTTTTTATCGTACTTAAGTCAACACCTAGAATATTCTTACTTAACGCATTAAGCTTTTCAAAATCACCTTCCAAATGACAAGTCATTTGACTATACATGGTACTTTCTCCCACTTTCAATTCCAATGCAGGTGATGAGGATTCCAATTCATAGAATGGACCAAGCTGTGATCCATCAGCAAGCGGACCGTCATTATAGGAGTTTACTGCATCGCCCAGGAAAGGTTCCTGTTGCATTTCCCACTTTGAATTCACGTAAGAGGCGTCGGGCATTATTTCAAATTGTGTGATGGTGAGCACCTGTTTGATGAAATCATAACTTGCGGATAGGGGTTTTGCTATAACAGGGGACAAGCCAATTTTACTTCGATATTTTCCATCACAGGTAAAGTATAAAACGCTGTCATCAATGCTAATTCTCTCTTTAGGAATCTCACCAAAATAGGAGGTAGTGATTAGCTCCTTCGCACCCGCAAATGGCTTGAAAGGAATAATAACCGTTACCTGATCCGATGGTGTAAACATCCCAAGTAACCAGATGGAAACCAAACCACTTTCCTTTTTCCAGTCAAGCGAACCCACATTTTTGATTTGATTTTCCGTTTGATAACCCACATATTTAATTCCTTCCGAAATATTCAGTCCAAGTTTCGATTCAAGATCAGTTTTTGCCAATAATGAAATCTTTCTTGTGATAAGAAGATCAAATATAGTTCCACTGTAATTGGTAAGGGATGCTTGTTTTGAAAAAGTGGCACTCAACTTACTGCTTGTTACTACTTCAAACGCTTCGATATCAATTATCGGAGGCACCTGCCAGTTGCGAATTGAAAAGGAATCTCCCGAATGGAAATACAAAGAATATTGACCACCTTCAGGACCCAACCAAAATCGTTCTTCACCTCCTACCGGATTGAATTGTGGTTTCTTTTTACCGGACGAAATCAATTCATAATTGAGCCATCCATAGCTGGTTCCCTTGTTACCCGAAGCAGTGCTGGTCATTACACGGCCTTGGTAGTCAGCGGACACCAGAACCATTGCCTGGCCTGATTCATCGCTCAGTTCAATTAAATTCTCGGAATGTTTTTTCAGAAAGTTAACGTCATAATCATAAGCGCCTTTGGTTAAAGAAGACTTCGATTGTTCACAGCTTATTGTGACCAAAAGCGTTACGATTGCCATTAAAAAAAAAGAAAACTTCATAATGACCGAATTGAAACCTAATGTATGGTTTTGTGCTTCACTCATCAAGAGATTTTTTTTATAAGCGCCGCAACCTTCCAGAAAATAAGTTAGCTTTTTGTTGAAATGCTTTTTCTTCCGCATTTTGAGTAAATTTTTTAATGCCTTGGATTCCAGACAAAAGCATAGTGATTTTATCAAATTAACCGCTGCCGCGTTGGGTTTTAGTTATTGCGGGATAGCAAAAGCTGAATTTCTCCATGAGGAAGCTCCCCGACTGGAAGATTGGCTGAGGCAAGGGCATCATGGATCGATGAGTTACCTGGAAAATTATTTTGACAAACGGCTCAACCCAACTTTGTTAGTACCTGGAGCAAAATCTGTCATCAGCCTGATCTATAATTATTATCCAGAAAAAGATCTCTCCTCGGCCAATCCTGATCAATTTAAGATTGCCAAATATGCTTATGGTGAAGATTATCACTTCGTGATTAAAGACAAGTTGAAAATTTTGTTAAATAAAATTCAGCAAACAATTGGAGAAGTGGGTGGTCGCGCTTTTGTGGATTCTGCACCCGTGCATGAAAGAGCCTGGGCAAAAAAATCTGGACTGGGCTGGATTGGCAAAAACAGTTTGCTCCTGAATCGATCGATGGGCAGTTTCTTCTTCCTGGCAGAACTCATCATCGACCTTGAATTGGAATATGACGGACCAGCAAAAGACTATTGTGGAACCTGTACTGCGTGTATGGATGCTTGCCCAACCGATGCCATACCACAACCTTACATGGTGGATGGAAGCAAATGCATTTCTTACTACACTATCGAATTAAAAGAAGATATTCCCATAGCGGTAAAGGGCAAATTTGAAAACTGGATTTTTGGTTGCGACATCTGTCAGGATGTGTGTCCATGGAATCGATTTTCTAAGCCAAATACAGAATCTCGCTTTCAGCCCGACCCGGATCTTGAAAAGATGAATTCACAAGATTGGAAGGAAATCACTGCGGATGTATTTGAAAAATTGTTCAAAAAATCAGCCGTAAAGAGGGCCAAACTGCAAGGACTTAAGCGCAACATTTCCTTCTTGACTGGCAGGGAATAAAAAAATCCTGCTGTTAGCAGGATTTATTGATTAGACAAATTAGCAACTTTAAACAGCCACGAAGCATCTATTCAAGATGGCTTCGTATTCCCCCCTATAATTGGCATAACACCAACGTTGGAGTTCCCGTACTTCATCGGCTATTAACATTTTGATAGCCTTTCTCAACTCTTTTTCAAAGAGCCTGGCGTCAAAACTCACCCTTGTGAGTATTTGCTTTACATAATTAAGCATTTTCATTAAAAATTGTAAAGTGCGTTTGTTGAGTTTTTAACATGTGTTGCAGATATGAAAATACAAAAGCAATTGAAGAATAAAAAGAAGGCCTTAATTTTGCGTACCTGCAACAAGTTGCGGAACTATGTGATTATGATTTTTTCTTCAAGAACGACCCTCTTAACCTATTTGTTGCTTTTTACTGGTGCGGTATATGGTCAAAATAACATCCAAATCGCACTTGGCCCAGACGAAATTGGTGAAAATCAAGCCTGGACGATCACGGTCACAGTAAATAATGACCGATTAAAAAGTTATGAGAATTTTCCTGACATCGATGGATTTCGAAAAAGAGGCACTTCTAACCAGTCGCAAACCAGTATTGTTAATGGACAAATGAGCTCATCACAAAGTGTGGTGATGACCTATACCCCAACTAAACAAGGTGTGTTTGTAGTTCCTTCCTTTAAAATGAAAGTTAATGATCAGATCATTTCAGTTACCGGCAAAAAAGTAAAAGTAGGTCCTGCTGTACAGGCGCAACGTGACCCCTTTCGGAGTATGTTTGATGACCCTTCTGATGGCTTTTTTGGCCGGGGTGAAACGGAGTTTATCGATGTCAAAGAAGATGCACTCCTGGCCCTTACTACCAGCAAAAGTGAAGTGTATGTGGGTGAAGGATTTACTGCCACCCTATCCTTTTTAGTGGCCGACAACAATCGTGCTCCGATGCAATTTCATGAGTTAGGCAAGCAACTTTCAGAAATCCTCAAAAAACTTAAGCCTGCCAATTGCTGGGAGGAAAATTTTAATATTGAAAACATTGAAGGAGAAACCATCGATATTAATGGTAAAGGTTATACGCAGTATAAAATCTACCAGGCAGCATTCTATCCCTTGAATACACAGTCAATTAATTTTTCAAGTGTTGGCCTGGAAATGATCAAATTTAAAGTAGCTAAGAACCCATCCTTCTTTGGCCAAAACAGGCAAGAGGATTTTAAAACATTTTATTCGAGACCGATAACTGTGCACGTGAAGGAACTACCTTCTCATCCATTGCGGAATTCAGTAGCTGTTGGAGATTATCAATTGGCTGAACAATTTTCAGCAACCGAGCCCACAACAGGTCAAAGCATTGGGTATGAATTTAGAATTATTGGCGAAGGAAACATCACCGCCATTGAAAAACCAATGGTAAAAAAAGATGCCAATTTTGATTTCTATGAACCCAATGTGAAGCAAAATATCAGACGTGAAGGTGGTCGCGTAGCGGGAAACAAAACTTTCAATTATTTTATGATTCCAAAAGAGCCGGGTGAATTTAATTTGGGAGATTATTTTCAATGGGTATTTTTTAATCCCAAATCAAAAAAATACGATACCTTAAGATCACAATATACACTGCGCGTTAAAGGAGAAAGTCAGAAGAACCAAAACATTGAAAGCACTGATCTTGGATCCTTTTATGACCGATTGGATGCCTCGGAAAATAACCTTCAACATGTTGACTCCATGGATTGGATGAAGGTTAGCCTGAATATCTTCATATTATTGATGTTAGGAGGATCCGCTTATCTTATCTTTAAAAAATAATTCAAGATTAAAAATTTTAATAAACGATCTTGAATTTTGAATAATTAATGAAATGAACTCCTACGGAACACTTTTTAGAATTAGCACCTTTGGCGAATCGCATGGACCTGCCATTGGTGTTATTATTGATGGCTGCCCTGCAGGTCTTACGATTGATTTAAATTTCATCCAGTCTGAACTGGATCGGAGAAAACCGGGTCAATCAAAAATCACTACCCAGCGCAAGGAAGACGACTCATTCAAAATTCTTTCCGGAGTTTTTGAAGGAAAATCAACCGGCACCCCTATTGCCATCACCATAGAAAATCAAGATCAACGCAGCAAAGACTATTCACATATTCAAAATACCTTTCGGCCATCACATGCAGATTATACCTACGAATCCAAATATGGCGTGCGTGATTATCGTGGTGGAGGCCGAAGTTCTGCGCGCGAAACAGCTGCGCGCGTAGCCGCTGGAGCCATCGCCAAATTGCTCTTGAAGCAAGTCGGCATTGAAATAAATGCTTATGTTTCTCAAGTCGGAGAGCTAAAAGCACCCCATTATACACAACTTGATCTAAATAAAACAGAAGACAACATAATACGCTGCCCTGATGTATCGATCGCGGAAAAAATGATTTCTCTCATTGATCAGGTACGGTTAGCGCGTGATACTATTGGAGGTGTGGTGACTTGTGTAATAAAAAATACTCCGGTTGGATTAGGTGAGCCTGTCTTTGATAAACTTCATGCAGAAATTGGAAAAGCTATGCTTAGCATCAATGCGGTAAAAGGGTTTGAATATGGTAGTGGTTTTGACGGAATAACTTTACGGGGCTCACAACATAATGATGAATTTTATAATGATGGGAACAAGATCCGGACAAAAACTAATTTCTCCGGAGGAATTCAAGGTGGTATCAGCAATGGTGAAGATATTTATTTCAATGTAGCATTCAAACCCGTGGCTACGATTATGAAAGATCAGCCCAGTGTAGATAAAGATGGTAATGAAACCATCGTTTCTGGCAAAGGAAGACATGACCCATGCGTAGTTCCCAGGGCGGTGCCCATTGTAGAGGCCATGGCCGCTCTTGTTATTGCTGATTTTTTATTGCGTTCGAAAAGTTCTAAGATATAAGAAGGCATTAATCAAAATTGACTTCACCTTCTGGCTCTACATATTCTCCCTCCCACTTTGCGATCACTACTGTGGCCAGACAATTACCTGCTACGTTGACAGAAGTGCGTGCCATATCCATTAATTCATCGATACCCAAAATAGCCATAATAGGCCAAAGGGGTAATCCAAAAGAAGCAGCTGTTCCAAGTAATATCACCAGCGAAGCACGAGGCACGCCAGCAACACCTTTACTCGTGAGCATAAGGGTAAGACCCATTAAAATCTGTTGACCAATAGTTAATGGAATGCCCGCTGCCTGCGCCACAAATACGGAAGCCAACGAGAGATAAAGCGTAGTGCCATCGAGATTAAAGGTATAACCTGTCGGCAATACAAAAGAAACTATTTTGCGGGGTACTCCTAGTTTCTCCATATTCTCCATGGCTTTAGGTAAAGCAGACTCTGAACTGGTGGTAGCAAAAGCAATGGAGACTGGCTCAGAAACTGCTTTAAAGAATTTCTTTACCGGTACTTTTAGAATTAAGGCTATGGGCAATAAAATTCCCCCTATAAACACGACTAACGAACCGTATAGCGTGAACAATAATTTCAACAATGAAGTAAGGATATCAATACCAAGGTGACCAACGGTAACAGCGATTGCGGCGCCTACACCAAATGGAGCAAAGTGCATGATGATGTTGGTAAATTTAAACATCGTTTCTGCCAGGCTCTCCGAAAAATTGAGTAATGGCCTTTTCTTTTCTTCTGGCAACATAGCGAGCGCTATGCCAAATATTACGCTGAAGACAACAATGGGAAGTACATCACCATTATATACTGACTTGACAAAATTTTCAGGGAAAACATGAAGTATCACATCTGACCATGATTGAGCTATCGCTTCCGGTAACTCCTGATTAAATCCTTCAGGCAATACAATACCAGCACCAGCCTGTGTTAAATTTATAGCAATCAATCCGACCATTAACGCCATGGTTGTAACCCCTTCAAAGTAGAGGATTGATTTCCAGCCCATCCTACCCACTTGTTTAAGATTGGAATGGCCAGCAATACCAACCACCAGCGTCGCAAATAGAATAGGTGCAATAATAGTTTTTACCAGTCGTAGGAAAATTTTACTAAGGACAGAAAGATTTTGTGCGAACTCAGGGAAGTTCAATCCAATTTCAACACCGATTACCATACTTAATAAAATCCAGGTAGTAAGCGATTTTTTGCGAATCGCATAAAGTACCAGCCATGCCCATGTAATCAGACGACTAGCAACCAGCAATCTGTGAGATAAGGTAAATGATGTATAATATTCGATCGAGTGCAGTATCGTAGCTAAGAGGAAAAATCCCAGAATAAACCAAACAATTCTCTTTTGTGTCATAGCATCAGCAAAATAATATCAAATTTATAACTCTGTAAAGGCGTGAATATACTGATTTTCAATCTAGACGATGAACTTAAATTTCATAACTTTGTTGATTCATAGCTTCCTCTATTGAAAACATAAAAACACATGACTCCAACCGCTGCAAAAAATATCCATATCTATCTGGAATCTAATCCAAATCCTAACTCACTAAAATTCGTAGTGAGTGAAGTATTAGTTCCTGAAGGAATGAGTTTCGATTTCCCAACTCCCGTTGAAGCAGAACAGGCACCCCTTGCTCAGGAACTGTTCATGTATCCTTTTGTGGATAGGGTGTTCTACATGAGCAACTTCGTAACCGTTACAAAAAAAGAAGATGTTGAGTGGATTGAAATTCAGGATACACTTAAAAATCATATCCGAACATTTTTGGAATCTGGAAAATTAATTCTAGACGTGAAAGAATCCGAAGCTCCACAGCAAGAGGAAACCGAAACTATAAAAAAAATAAAGACCATTCTGGATGAGTACATCCGTCCGGCTGTTGAGCAGGATGGTGGCGCTATTACGTTTCACTCCTATACCGATAAAAAAGTAACAGTCACGCTCCAAGGTTCATGCAGTGGCTGTCCATCTTCAACAATAACATTGAAGGCAGGTATTGAAAATCTATTCAAGAAAATGATGCCGGAGGAAGTGCAGGAAGTAGAGGCCTTAGGATAAATTTGAAATCCAGAAATAATAATAGAGGCTATCTGAATGAGATAGCCTCTATTTTTTAAGAGCTTTTTTATTCACTTCCCGTATTTGCTTTTAAATATTTGTCGAGAAATTTTAAAATCTCTTCTGATGATTTTATGTTGTTTTCCTTCTTTACAAAACCATGGCCTTCATCCGGAAAAATTATATATTCCACAGGCACTCCATTTTTCCTGGCATTAGCAACAATCTCATCCGATTCCACCTGTAGTACGCGAGGATCATTACTTCCCTGTAATACAATAAATGGTTTGGTGATTTGATCGGTATGAAAAAGTGGCGACTTATTGTAAAGAGCCACAGAATCTTCTGTGAATGGATCGCCAAGTTCTACGTATAACGCTTTCCTTCCAGCTTCCCACCAGGGCGGAATACTTTTTAACGTGCGTATCCAATTGGTAACCCCAAACAGATTAACGCCAACTTTGAATTCCTCTGGAGTGAATGCTAAGGCGGCCATGGTCATATATCCACCATAACTTCCTCCCATGATTCCAACTTTATCCATGTCTACGTATGGTAAAGTGGCCAGGAATTTTTTCGATGCTACACAGTCCCGTAAATCTTCGTCACCGTGTTTACGATCATCCGCTGAAAAAAATGTCTTGCCATATCCCGAGCTTCCACGATTATTAACTGCCAGAATTACATAGCCATGATTTACCAAGTGCTGTATAATGGACGAATAATTTAAACGGGTCTGTCCACCTGGACCTCCATGAATATATAAAAGTGCCGGAGCTTTATCCCCTTCTTTCAACCCTTTCGGCTTATAAAGCAACGAAGGAATCTCCATTCCATCGAAAGAGCTAAAACGAATTACCTCTCCTTCCACCAAATCTTCAGAATTAATTTCTTTCGACATTGTGTGAGTAAGCTGCTTCACCTCTTTGGTTTCAAAATTATATACAAACAAATTACTTGGCGACTTTGAACTGCTCACATAGAAAGACATTAACTTCTCGCTGTCTGAAATGGTAACCCCGGTGATTTCGCCCTCCGGTAAACCCTCAATTTTTAAAAGTTTACCACCGCTTGATTCATCGTATATTTTCATTTCAGTTCGTGCATCATTGTTAATCGCCACCACTCTGTACTTCCCATTTCGCGACAAGCTCGAATACATGATATCCCAAGGAGCCTCGTCAACCTTAGCTTTAGTTTTTGTCGCAATGTCATAACTTGATAAATGCATGAATTCACTTCCTTCGTCTGTCAGATAGAATAGTTTTGTGCCGTCTACACTAAAATATTGGGGACTATACATAATATCCCCCTCGTGAGCAGATAACAATTCCGTTTTGCCGGATTGTGTATCCCTCAAATACATGTTGGCGTTACTGGTAGTAATCCTTTCAGATAAGGCGATGTAACGATCATCATTTGATATGATGGAAGGAGTTAACCCTTTTTCATTTTTATAGACCAAACTGGCGGGATATATTTTTTCTTCCGAGTCGTCTTTTACCTGTACTGAATACAAATCAAAGTAGCGCTTATCACGACTATTCGATGTATAATACATGAGATTTTGATTAAAACTCCATCCATAAAATTGTGCTTTGGCGGTAGAGTCCTGGATCAAATCCATCACATCACCATTGGTTAACACAAACAAATGGGTGATCTCGTTTCCTCCCCGATCACTCCCATATAACACCCGATTATCCCTGGGAAAATAACTGTAACCAAAAATAGCATTGTCTGTTGATTTTGTTAATGGTGTTTGCTGTCCTGTGTTAATATCAATCTCTATTGCATTAAAAATTCCTGTTTCTTTGCTACTAATAAGGATTTTACTGTCATCCGGGGAAAATGATCCTCCACCGATTTGCACGATATCCATAAATTGGGTCATGGAATATAGTTTAGGAGACTTTTCCAATTCCTTTGTTTTACATGATGCCAGTGCGAGTAATAAAAAAATGCACCATATTGCTTTTTGATTGTTCATTATGAGGGGATGAGGTTAAGAATTAAAGGTACAGTCATTATTCTTTAAATACATCACAAAAGCCCCAGTGTTTATGATATCTTTAATTATGCGGCTATCAACTATCCTTATCCTATTGTTATTAACTTCCAATGATTCAAACGCTCAGGTAGTGCGAGTGATGAGCTACAACATCCGGTATGACACCAAAGCGGATGGGATTAATCAATGGGGAAATCGGATTGAAAAAGTCACCCAATTAATCCACGCGTATGACCCTGATCTTCTCGGTGTCCAGGAGGCGTTGCATGATCAGATAATTGATCTTCAAGAAAACTTAACGGATTATGAATATGTTGGCGTTGGCCGCGACGATGGGAAAATGAATGGTGAATACTCCGCTATATTCTTCAAAAAAAATAAATACAAGGTATTACTTCAGCATACTTTTTGGCTTTCCACAAATCCTGAAGTGCCCGGCAGTAAAAGTTGGGATGCCGCTATTACCCGTATTGTGACCTATGCCGTAATGAAGGACAATTCCACTGGTCAATTATTTGTCCATTTCAACACGCATTTTGATCACCTGGGTAAAGAAGCAAGAAAGAAGAGCGCAGAACTAATTAAATCCTATATCGCTGGAATGAAAATAGCAGGCTCTTCGATTAATAATATTCCCCTAATCATTTCTGGTGATTTTAATTCAGAACCAACGGAAGAACCTTATCAAATTATGATTGATGGAACGGTTATGCCATTATTGGATTCACGCCCTACTAATAATCTTACTGGTACTTATTGTGGATTTGAAGTGAATGCAATCAAGTGCAAGACGATCGATTACATTTTTCATTCACCGCACTGGAAAGCAGAAAGCTATCAGGTGATTCAGGATCATGACGGAAAAAATTATCCTTCTGATCACCTTCCGGTTTTGGCAACATTTTCTCTGGAAAAATAAATTACTTTTTATTAGCGAGGTAAACACCACCTAAAATAGCCGCCATCCCTATGAAGTGACCTGGCAATAATTTCTCCCCATCGATCACACCCCACATGACCGCAACAATGGGCATAATATAAGTGACAGAACTTGCATAAAGTGGAGAAGAAATACGCAATAATTTATTAAACAACAACCCGGCAATCGCTGTACCCATCAAGGCCAGTAATACAATGAATCCAAACGCTTTCCAAGCTTCGGGTTGATGTGTCATCGTGTCGATAAAATCTGTAAAGAAAAAAAGATATACAGCTGAGATCGGCCCTATAAAGAGAATAGATATGCTCGTAATGGTTATTGATCCTAAATCATGAATTTTAAACTTAACCCAATTCAGATTTGCTCCGTAAAGAGCAGTGGCCATTAGAATTAAAAGTGCATATATATTAAATCCTGTAATAGCTCCACCTGTTCTTGATAAAGCAAGCATAACTGCACCCAGAAATGAAAGTATGATGCCTAGAATTGCGTATCCCCGAAAACGTTGAGTAAAAAAAATGGCGCCCAGAATCATAGTCCATAAGGGTGAGAGCGTATTGAGTATTCCGGCCAACGAACTATTCAATTTTGTCTGCGCAAAAGCAAAGAGGAATGCCGGAAAGAAAATGCCCATTAGACCCGAAATAAATAATTTATATGAATCACCAGGCTTTAGTTCCTTTAATCTTGGAATTGCCAACGGCAACAAGAAAATTGATGCAGCCGTTACCCTAAGCGCACCTAATACATCCGGTGAAAATGCTTTTAACCCTTGTTTGATTAAAATAAAAGAAGTGCCCCAAACAAGGGATAAGATGAGTAGAAGAATGAGCGCTGAGGCGTTTTTGTTTTGAGCCATGTGAAATGAGAAATAAAGCAATCGCAAAGAACGGCAATCAACAAGGAATTCAAAGACGTTTACTTGCTATTATTACTCGGTTCAACAAACGGGCTCTCCACTAAATACGCTTATCACTTCATCCAGAATTTGATTAACCTCTTCAGCAGTAAGCGCTTCAACCAATCGCGTTCTGTATGGTTTAAAATCGGGTGTGCCTTTGAAATAGTTGGTGTAATGCCTGCGCATTTCAAAAATGCCTAATTTATCTCCTTTCCATCGAATAGAAAATTCAAGGTGCTTTCGTGCAATGTTTACTCGTTGCGCCATGTCAGGAGGGGCCAGTAATTCGCCGGTATTGAAATAATGTTTTATTTCATTAAACACCCAGGGCGATCCGATTGCAGCACGACCAATCATTATCCCGTCTATCCCAAAACGATTACGATATTCTAACGCTTTCTGAGGTGAATCAACATCGCCATTACCAAATACAGGAATTTGCATACGGGGATTTTCTTTGATCTTTCCGATCAACGACCAATCAGCCGAACCTTTATACATCTGAACTCGCGTGCGACCATGAATGGTCAAGGCTTTAATACCAATATCCTGTAATCGCTCAGCAACTTCTACCACGTTTTTAGTAGAGTCATCCCAACCCAATCTTGTTTTCACTGTCACCGGAAGATGCGTTGATTTTACAATCTCCTCCGTCATTTTCACCATTTTAGGTATATCCTGAAGTAGTGCTGCCCCCGCACCACGACAGGCTACGGCTTTTACAGGGCATCCATAATTAATATCTATCAGGTCAGGATTCACTTCGGTAGCAATCTCCGCCGAATGAACCATGTTCCCGATATCGCCACCGAACAATTGAATGCCAATGGGACGTTCGTATTCAAATATGTCGAGCTTTTGGCGGCTTTTGGCAGCATCCCGGATTAATCCTTCAGAAGAAATGAACTCCGTATACATCAGGTCGGCCCCACCTTCTTTGCAGACGGCACGAAATGGCGGATCACTCACATCTTCCATAGGTGCGAGCAGAAGGGGAAACTCTCCCAACTCAATATTTCCGATCTTGACCAAGTTTGATAATTTGGTTAAAACTGCGTTGTTTGCGGGGCAAAATTAACTCTTTTGTTGAGATGTCGGAATTGACGGGGATATCCCAAAAGCCAGCGTGGTTATCAATAATAATAATACTGTTTACGACCACCCTTGGATTTGTCGTAATTGGGCCTCTAATTGGTTTTTTCGTATCCATGCCATTTTATGATGGCTCCATGTTTGATCTTATCAATAAGTTAACACATCCCTTATCTTATCCAGAAATAAAGCTCCCTATGCTGATTATGCAGGGATGTGCTACGCTCTTTGGATTGATTTTGATTCCTTGCTTATACATATGGTCCAGCGAAAGAATTAATCCTATTTCATGGATAACTAATAAGTCTACCCCTCTTTTGATGGTTGTTGTTACCTCGTTAATAGTAATATCTTTCATGGTCACCAACTCAATATTCATTGAATGGAATGCCAACTTTACCTTTCCTGATTTCATGAAAGAATTTGGCGATTGGGCACGCGAACGCGAAACAGAAGGTGAAGAGCTCACTAAATTTTTCACCATATTCGATACGACTGGGGATTTTGTTTTTGGCATATTGGTGATTGCCTTGTTACCAGCCATTGGCGAAGAATTAGTTTTTCGCGGGCTGTTGCAACCTGAATTCTATCGCGCCAGCGGCAACCATCACGTTGCTATTTGGACCTCTGCCATTATTTTTAGCGCATTTCATATGCAGTTTTTCGGGTTCATACCTCGCGTGTTTTTAGGCGCTTTGTTTGGGTATCTTTATCTATGGTCTGAAAATTTCCTTATACCTATGATTGCTCATTTTGTCAATAATGGATTTTTAGTAATCATGATGTACCTCAATCAGAAGGGTATAATTACTATGGATATGGAATCTCCTGATGCCGCCCCTTGGTCTTTAGTAGTCAGTTTCACCTTGGTTTTTACCGTCCTTATAGTTTATTTTAAAAGATATCACACCCGCCATAATTCATTTTCCGTGTGACAGCGCCAACGAAATTCAGCAACCTTTCGCAACGTCTCATTACTGCACTGTTAGGTGCAGCAGGGATTGTGTTTAGCATCATGTATAGCGAGTGGACTTACTTCCTCGTATTTTTAATTATTTGTCTCTTTACACTCCTTGAATTTTACAAACTATCTGGTCTGGATGGAATGATCCCGCAAAAAACATTTGGGACGATCTGCGGTGTATTAATATTTTGTTTGTCATTCTTTATTGAGCGGGGTGATATTTCTTATCGGTATTATTTTCTGATTTTCCCGGCTGTATCATGTGTTTACATGATCAAACTTTATAAAAAGACAGAGCGAAAACCATTCACCAATATCGCTTATACTTTCCTCGGAATATTTTACGTAGCCACCCCTATTGCATTACTTAACATTGCCACCTTTGAAAATGAGGCTTATGATTATCAAATCATTTTCGGTTGTTTGTTTATTCTTTGGGCCAGTGATACAGGAGCATATTTTGCAGGCTCATTGTTTGGGAAGAGAAAATTATTTGAACGCATTTCACCAAAAAAATCATGGGAAGGATTTGCTGGCGGCGCAGTACTTGCAATGGTATTCGCTTATGGGCTACCTTATTTTTTTTCTTCAATAGGGCACGAACCAACGATTCAATCCTGGCAATGGATGGTGATTGGAGTAATCATCGTTATCGGTGGCACATTTGGGGATTTGGTTGAATCACTTCTTAAAAGAAGTATTGAAATAAAGGATTCGGGAAACAGCTTGCCTGGTCATGGAGGCTTTTTAGACCGCTTCGATGGGTTGTTAATTTCCGCCCCATTTATTGTTGCTTTTTTGGAGATTTTTTAACCATTTTCCGTCCCACGCTTCTTTAGCGGCAGCTAATTTCTATATCTTTGCAACCGTTTTAGGAGGCTCTTTTTGCGGATTTTTTGCAAAAAATCAAACCTAAATAACTTAAAATCTCACAGATTTATGGCATATATAGAACCAGCCCCTATAGTTGATAAGGAAAATCCTTTTGAAGCAATGATGTCACGCTTCCACACCGCCTCCCAGATTCTGGGCCTGGAGGACGAAGTGTATCACGTTCTGAAGTCTCCCGCCAAACAGGTTATTGTTTCATTGCCTGTTACCATGGACGATGGAAGCATTAAGGTTTTTGAAGGTTATCGAGTAATTCACAGCACGATCTTAGGACCTTCCAAAGGAGGTATTCGTTTCGATCCACATGTAAATCTTGATGAAGTAAAAGCGTTGGCAGCCTGGATGACCTGGAAATGCGCTGTTGTTGACATTCCTTATGGCGGAGCAAAAGGTGGTGTTGCTTGCAACCCTCGAGAAATGTCAGCAGGAGAAATAGAACGTCTCATGCGCTCATACACGCAGGCCATGTTGGATGTTTTCGGACCTGATCAGGACATACCGGCACCGGATATGGGTACCGGACCTCGTGAAATGGCTTGGCTAATGGATCAATATTCGCGAAACAAGGGAATGACTGTTGCTTCGGTAGTTACCGGAAAGCCACTTGTTATGGGTGGCTCATTGGGAAGGACAGAGGCAACCGGACGCGGGGTAATGGTATCGACTTTGGCGGCCATGGAAAAACTGAAGATCAATCCATATAATGCAACCTGTGCTATTCAGGGATTTGGAAATGTTGGCTCATGGGCCGCCCGACTTTTAGCCGAAAGAGGATTGAAAGTGGTAGCCGTTAGTGATATCTCAGGTGCCTACTATAATGAAAACGGAATCAACATAGAGTCAGCAGTAGCCTATCGTGATAAAAATAAGGGCTCATTGGAAGGGTATTCTGAAGTACAAAAAATTGCTGGGGCGGATTTACTAACACTCAATGTCGATGTACTTGTGCCTGCTGCTACAGAAGATGTTATTACCAGTTCAAATGCTGGAAAAATTCAAGCTAAACTAATTGTTGAAGGAGCAAACGGACCTACTTCATCCAAAGCAGATAACATCATTTATGAGAAAGGGATCAGCGTGGTGCCCGATATTCTAGCTAATGCGGGGGGCGTAACAGTATCTTATTTTGAATGGGTACAAAATCGGCTAGGTTATAAGTGGACCGCTGATAGGGTTAATCGCCGTAGTGACCGCATCATGAAAGAAGCCTTTAATAATGTGTATAAAACAGCTACCCAATATAAAGTATCTCTTCGCATCGCAGCTTATATGGTAGCTATCGATAAAGTAGCGAAGACGTATAAATTCCGCGGAGGCTTCTAATCCTTAAGGTTAAACATGAAGATTCCTATGAGTTAAGGGTTTGTGCCCTTACCTTTAAACATTAATTCAACGATCATGACAATTCATCGGGAAGGACGCAAATTACTTTTCATATTATTGGTGATTCTCTTTGCACTTAATTGGGCCATCTCCATTTTCTTTTCAGATTCCTCCACATTACAAAATATTATAATAGGTATTAGTGTCGTTTTTTACCTGATCATCCTTCAATTCTTTCGCATACCAATATTTAAGATTAATAAAGATTCAAAAAAAGTATTAGCTCCTGCTGATGGCAAAGTTGTCGTGATCGAAGAAACAGAGGAATCTGAATATTTTAAATCCCGAAAAAGACAAATATCAATTTTCATGTCACCAGTCAATGTCCATGTGAATCGCATGCCCGTAGGGGGTTCAATATCATATTTCAGCTATCATCCTGGCAAATATTTAGTAGCATGGCATCCGAAATCCAGTACTGAAAATGAACGGACCACGATAGTTGCTAAAATGGATAATGGCAGTGAAATTTTATTCAGGCAAATTGCCGGTGCTCTTGCCCGAAGAATTAAGTGGTACATAAAGGAAGGTGAAAAACTTGACCAGGGTGACGAGTTTGGCTTTATTAAGTTTGGATCCCGGGTTGACATTTTCCTACCTCTTGATGCAAAAGTAACTGTTCAGGTTGGACAGGTTACCAAAGGAGGAAAAACCATTATCGCTGAATTTTAATTATTAACAGACGAATGGTTACCACTTCTCAAATAACTCACATCTCACTGTTATTATAAGGATACAATTGATTACATTTCAAGATTATCATATTTAATTAGTCAACTCATCATCAACGCTATGAGTATAAATTTGAATTTAAAGTTTGCAACCAAGCAGCAGGATTTTTTTATCACACTCAATCAACGAGTAAATCAATATTTTAAGTCCAGGGATATTGACCGAACTGCCAATTCAGAAATGGTTATAAAAACCATTTTCATGTTTTCCTTATACCTGATTCCATATATCGTAATGATGACTGGTGTTATTGAAAGTAATTGGGTAATGCTGGGGCTAACCATTGTTATGGGATTTGGTGTTGCCGGAATCGGACTTTCAATCATGCACGATGCAAATCACGGAGCCTACTCAACTAAACCTTGGGTAAATAATTTATTAGGAATGTCGCTTAATCTTGTAGGTGGTCATGCAACCAATTGGAAAGTGCAGCACAATGTGCTCCATCATACATATACAAATGTTCATGATGTAGACGAAGATATCAGCCCGCGAGGCATTATTAGAATGGCTCCAGAATCGAAATGGAAACCCATTCATAAATTTCAACATTATTACGCATGGTTTTTTTATGGATTCATGACCTTGGTGTGGGTCGTCACAAAAGATTTTGCGAGAATTATTAAATATCAACAAGAAGGTCTGATTAAAAAACAAAGAACCACGGCTGCACGTGAGTGGATGATTATGATCACCACCAAAGTAATCTACTTTACTTATATACTTGTATTACCGATGTTGGTGTTAGGCCTAAGTTTCGCCCAGGTATTCGTTGGATTTTTGATCATGCATTACATCGCTGGATTTATACTGGCGATGATCTTTCAACCTGCACACGTGGTGGAAGGTATAGAATACCCTTTGCCCGACTCAGCCGGTAATCTTGAGAACAGCTGGGCTATTCATCAGCTGCACACGACAACAGATTTTGGTAAAAAGCAAAAACTGTTTTCATGGTATGTAGGTGGCCTTAACTACCAGGTTGAACATCACTTGTTCCCCAACATATGTCATGTACACTATCGCGAGATTGCCAAGATCGTAGAGCAAACCACCAAAGAATTCGGATTACCTTATAAGACAAAGGAAACCTTTATCGAAGCCGTTGTTGCTCACGCAAAGCAATTAAAGTTTCTGAGCAAGAGACCTAATCCTGCGTTCGCAACGGCATCATCCGTTGCCGCATAATTGAAAGTGATCGGATCAACCCAATACTTCTTTAAGGACAGCCACCGATTTCATTTCCCCAAATCCTTCGGAATGGGCCCGGTAAAATGTTAGTAAAACTGTAAGGATACTTTTTCTTTGCTCATACGTTAATGATGCATTGACACGGTAGTCCTGTTGTAACATTTCTTGTAGCACTTTTTCTTCACCCTCGGAGACCATCCTACCACCCAATACTTCACTCACCTGATTGGGGCCAAAACCAAGGTGCTTACTCAATCCAATCAAAAATTTTAAATGAAAATTTTCAGGGTGTTCTAAGCCGTCTAGTGTTATCAATGAATCCAAAATAAAATTAAAAATCTCGTGAGGATGACTTTGCTCTTTAACTGATTTGTTTAAGACTTCATTGATAAACATGGCAATGGTTGTCTTACGTATATCGCTGTTAATAAATTGATAAGGATGAAAACACTTCACTTCCTTTATGTGCATGATGCCTCCACTCTCCTTATGGTAGACCACCATATCAAGCAAAGTCAGCGGTTGAAATAAGGCAATCTTGCTTTTTCTTGAGCTGGTTCTTACACCCTTCACCACGTAACTCTGCAATCCAAACTGTTCCGTAAAAATAGTAGTGATGATCGAGGTCTCACCAAATCTTACAAACCTGAAAACAATTCCTCTGGTTTTATTAAGCACAATTACTTCTTACGATTTTTCATTCCATTAAAAAATGATTGGCGACTACGGGCTTCATATACATCCTTCTCACCGAGCATGACCTGTGCACTATCTTCATTTAACCGAAATGAAAATGAGGCAAGTTCTCCGGTTTCAGTACAGATCGCATGAATTTTAGTTACAAATTCTGCCACTGCCAGTAAATTAGGCATAGGGCCAAATGGTTTGCCTTCATAGTCCATGTCCAGGCCGGCTATTATAACCCGCTTTCCGCTATTAGCCAACGTGTTACAGACTTCCACTATTGACTCATCAAAAAACTGGGCTTCATCGATACCGACTACATCACAATCTCCAGCCATAAGTAAAATGTCGTTCCCAAAATTCACTGGTGTGGATCGAATCTCACGCTCATTATGAGATACAATCTTTTCGATGTGGTATCGGGTATCCATCCGCGGTTTAAATATTTCGACTTTTTGCCTGGCAATCAAAGCGCGGTTTAATCGTCTGATTAGTTCTTCAGTTTTGCCAGAAAACATGCAGCCACAAATTACCTCAATCCAACCAGCACGGTTGCCCGACTTTGATCTGCCCAAACGAGGTTCAATAAACATAGGTGCAAGTTAGGATTTGAAAAGTAGATATAACCACAGTTAATTAACGGATTTTAAGAGGTATAAATCATGTGGGGCATTTTATTTTCGTCAGGAATACGTACTCGACAATTCCCCTGTGCTCGAGTTTGACAAGCCAGTCGCTCATTTTCAGCCAACTGCCCATCAATTAGATACTTCATTTCAGCCGCTGTTGGCGGTGAAAGATTCTCCATTCCTTTCACGACTATCATTTTACAGGTAGTACATCGGCCTTTACCGCCACAGGCATGCATCCAATCAATAAAATTAGACTGAACGAGCTGCAGAATAGAATTAGGCGATCCTTTATAGGACAGTTCTTTTTGAGCCAAATTTTCAATCACTATCTTTACCACGTAAGGTCCAATTTAAATCCCTTAAATTCGTTTCTTACCAAGGTTAATGAAAATATTTGCTCATGGACGAAAAGATAAGTTTGAAATCGGTTGATCAATATGCTCAGCAATATGCGCTGCATCTTGTCCAATCTTATTTTTCAAAAAAGAATAAAATATCTGGACCTGAGATTCTTGAATTGTCGACCATTAGGCAAGTAAACCTTTTTGTTATTCGGGATCTGCTCATTGCCTGGAAGAAGGAGAGTGAAAAACTGAAAAGCCCCTATTTTGATTATGACTCTAAGCAAGTTAGCGAAGCCCTTACCGTATTTCAAAACATTCTTAGCAATCATATTCTAATTGAAAAAGAGCATTTTTTACCATTACTGACAAGAGCGGTAAATCAAACGATATATCTCATCCTTGATCCCTACGATTATTATTCCGATACACTTGATAAAAAAGACAAGACCTCAATAAGCACATCTGATCTAAGAAATGAAGTTAAGTATATAAAAATAAATAAGGCGCCACTTGAAAAACTGGTGGTGCGATTAGAGGAGAAAAAATTGGATTCCATTTCCGGCAATGAAGCCTTTGCCATGCTCGATCAAATTCTTGAAGAAGTGAATTTTACACCGGAGGAGGTAGATTCCTATCTTCAATTGTTCAATGCGGCTGTGCCGTTGAAAGTAGATAACTTTTATGAAGCTAAACCAGTGACATCTCCACGATCCGTTTCAAAGACTGAAACTATCCCCTTACCAGGTCCTCAAAACGCTGTCACAACACCTGTACAAAAAGAGACAAAGCAGACATTAGCAGATGACCTGGCCAAGAAAAAAATTGTCTTATTGAAGCAAAATCTTACCATTAATCAAAAGTTCATGTTTACCAAGATTTTGTTTCATGGTGATTTTGAAATTTTTTCAGAGACTATTGAAAAACTTGACCGCTGCGACAACCTGTCGCAAGCCATGCGTTTTATTGACGATGGATATCCACATTGGGATAGAGAAAGCGAAGAGTATCTCGAATTTATCGAGATCATCGAAAAAAGATTTGACAGTTAAACGCGCTGCAACATCTGGCTGCGGTGTGCATCTAATTTCAGTAATACAAAAAGTAAAATTGTAAAGCCCCACAACGAAGAACCTCCATAACTGAAAAAAGGAAGCGGAATACCAATTACTGGAAAAAGTCCAATGGTCATACCTATGTTAACGGCAAAGTGAAAAAAGAATATGCTAGCCACTGAATATCCATAGGCCCTGGCGAATCTGCTTTTCTGGCGTTCCGATATAAAAATCACCCTAAGTAAAAGGGCAACAAATAACCCAATTACCAAAAAGCTACCTATCCAGCCGTGCTCTTCTCCTATGGTGCAAAAAATGAAATCAGTACTTTGCTCAGGCACAAAATCAAATTTTGTCTGGGTGCCTTCCAGAAATCCTTTACCCGTAAAACCTCCGCTACCAATCGCAATTTTTGATTGTGTTACATTCCATCCAAAACCGAGTGGGTCAGCATCGGGGTTGATTAATGCCTTGATCCGATTCTGTTGGTGTGGCTTTAGCACATCGGTGATCACATAATCTACACTTTCAATAACGCCACTAATCAACAAGGCACCTATCGCAAGCAGCATCACCTGCCTTAATTTCTTCTTACCAAATACAATCAATGCCACTAATACGATAGCGATGGCGGCATGCAGGTAGATCTGATTGGGAACCAATAGAGTAAGAACAAAAATAATGGCCGCAAAAATACCAACTACCAGCAAGAAAGGCGGAAATCCTTCTCTATAAAATACCAGAACAAATGAAGTGAATACCAATGCCGTTCCGGTATCCTTCTGCAGGAGAATCAATAACATGGGAGCCCCAATTATAGAAAACAGAATCAACTGATTCCTTATATTATCCATTCTGAAACCAACCGAACCTATAAACTTAGCAACTGCCATTGCCGTGATAACCTTCGCGAATTCTGATGGCTGCACCCCAAATGAACCAAACCCTAACCAAGCTTTATTTCCACCCACTTCTTTGCCAATAAAAGGAACAAGAATTAGAACAATAAGAATAATACCAAAAAACAAATACGCAAATGTTTCATAAAATCGCATGTCGATTACAACAATTGCGAGAATGATCACAAACGATGCAGCAATAAAAATCAATTGTCGCCCCGAATTAAGCGATAAATCCCAGATAGTCTGATTTACTGACTCATCATAAACTGCCGCGAAAATATTAAGCCAACCAAGTCCCACCATAGCGATATAGAGGAGCACAGCAACCCAGTCTAATTTACCCGCTATGTCTTCCTCTCTTCTCATTCAAACTTATTATTAAGCACATACTGTTCAATATAAGGTCGCTTGGTCTGTCCGAGCAAATATTTTTCAATCATCAAACTGGCAATTGAAGCTGCTGCACGCGCGCCTTGTCCTGCATCTTCGACATAAACCGATACCGCAATTTTTGGATTATCCTTCGGTGCGAACGCTATAAATACTGAGTGATCATGCATTGGAGGTGCATTTTCAACGGTACCGGTCTTGCCACAGACAATAATATCCGCAAGGCGTGCTCTATACTGCCCTGTTCCTGCCTCCACTACTTTTTGCATAGCATCTACAGCCACTTCGAAGTGAGATGAATTAATCGAGGTATAATGACGCTCAGTATATTTCGGCAAGGGGTTGCCATCTTCACCTACTGCCTTAACCAAATGAGGAATAAAATAATATCCCCGATTTGCGATAGTGGCAGCGAAATTTGCCATTTGAATAGGTACTACCAGGTTTTCCCCTTCACCAATAGCAATGGAATATATGTTGGAAAATTTCCACGGCCTGTTATGGTAGGCTCGATCATAATATGCCGGGGTAGGAATTAATCCACTTTTTTCACTTGGCAAATCTATGCCCAAGGGGCTCCCAAATCCAAAACTGGTAATGTGCTTATTCCATTCTGATAATCCGATTCGCGTATCTTCGTAAGGATCATGAGAAACGTCTTGATTCAACATACGCCTTAATACATTATAGAAATATGGATTGCATGAATTGGCGATTGCCCCACGAAGGTCTTCATTGGAATGCGCACCATGACAATTTATTATTGACCGATCGCATCGAATCCTGGTCTCCGGGGTGATCACGTTTTCCTGAAGAGCTGTCATGGCTTGAGCAATTTTAAAAATTGAACCCGGACGATATTGTGCCATGAGCGGTCGATTAAATAAAGGCTTCAGGGTATCTGAATTAATCAATCTGAAATTGGCGCTGTAATTTTTTCCCGTAAGCAACGTAGGGTCATAAGATGGTCCTGAAACCAAAGACAATATTTCACCAGTAGCTGGCTCCAGGGCAACAATACTACCAGATTTCCCTTTCATTAAATACTCTCCATATAGCTGTAAGTCAATATCTATGCCTGTGATTAGATTTTGTCCAGGAACAGAAAGCGTATCATACTTACCCTCGTTGAATGAACCTTTCTCTATTCCTTTAACATCGCGGAGTTTAAAACGAATACCCCGTTTGCCTCTCAATTGCGCTTCATAAAAAGCCTCAATGCCACTCTGCCCGATATAGTCACCCTGCTTATAAATTCTCGATTTATCATTAGCCAATTGAGTCTTATTAATTTCGCTCACATAACCAAGCGCATTTGCCAACGCAGTGGATGAATAGGCGCGTGTTGTTCGGGCTTGTATGTAAAAACCAGGAAACTCATCCATTCGATCCTGTACTCGCGCAAAATCCATATTTGAAAGCTGATCAATAAACAAAGTAGGCTTGAATGGCGAATACTCTTTGCGCGCTTTCATCTCCTTAAATTTTGTGCGCAATTGATCGCTTGATATTTCAAATACTTCACAAAATTTTAGGGAGTCAAATTTCTTTATGTCTTTAACTATTACTTCAATGTCGTACTCAGGCGTATTGTAAACGATTAGCTTATGATTACGATCGTAGATTAGCCCGCGAAAAGGATATTCCACCTGTCGCAAAATTGCATTGCTGTCTGCCATTTCAGCATATCGGCTGTCCAGTACTTGAATGGAGAAAAGTTTGATCAGGAAAATTATCCCAACCAAAACGACAACAATCTGCAATATTTCTTTCCTTGACTCATTCATATTCTTCTGCGCTGTGGAGCGAGGAATTGCAATAACACCATCACAAGAACGGTAAAGAGCATGCTACCGATTATTTTGAGCATCGTGAACCAAAATAAATCAAATCCTGAAGCTTCTGTGAAGAACAAAACGAAATGATGTATGAATACCAACGGTATAGTATAAACCAGAAACCATTGAACTCCATTGGCAGCGAGTGTAGGAGAACTGCCCGATTCATATCCACCCTGTGGCGTTATTACGGATAACCAATAGTTACGTAAAAAGCTCATAAAAACGGTTGCAAAAGCATGAAGACCCATGCTGTTGTAAAAAATGTCGATTGATATCCCTATTAAAAATCCAATCAGAATAATCATGGTGATACTTACTTCAAAAGGTAGCAAAAGGATAAACGCTACATATAAAAAACAAAAAGCGGAATCAAATAACACAATGTTCTTCAATAACACCACCTGGGCCAAGACATAAACAAAAAAGAAGATAATATGTATGATGCCTGATTTAATCATCTATTATTTCCAATAGTAACTTCAACTAAGGAATCCCTTTCATTTTTCAAATTACTTTTCACTAATTCGACAAACGCCAGCTTACTATAGTCTTGAGCCAATGAAACCTTAATATCCCAAAAAGGTGATTCCTCACTCAAAGTCGCATTGTGTATGACGCCTACTAATATTCCTTTTGGGAAAACTGCATTAAATCCCGAAGTAATCACAGTGTCGCCAACGGTTGGATTTGCATGACGAGGAATGTACCGTAAATTGGTGTAACGAGCATCGAATCCATCCCATTGTGCCGTTCCAAAATAATCTTTTTCTTTAATAATACAGGATACCATTTCATCGGTGTGTAGCAACGAAATCAATACAGCGAAGTGATCAGACACCACCTTTACTTTCCCAACGGCACCCGTTGAGCTGATAGCTGCCATTCCAGGCTCAATGCCATCTAACTTTCCTCTATCCACGGTAATATAGTTTTTATAGAGTTCCGTAGAATTTGACATTACTTTGGCACTGATATATTCAAATCGATTGGCTATTACCGTATCCTTAGGACTGAATATCCGATCAGACAATAATCGTTGATTCCGCTGATCCAGTAAACTCCGTAAATTTGCATTTTCTTCCGCCAGATCTCTATTAATGTTTCGTAAGGAAAAATATTCCCTTACCCCCTGAGAAAAATCAAGAACATTTGCCGCTAATCGATTGGAGGAATTGAAGTATGTTGAACTTTGAAATTGATTATTTTGAACAATCAACCAGACACACGTCAACTCTAATAATATAAATGTAAAAAAAGCCCGATACTCATAAATAAACTTTAAGAGCCTCTCCATTCACTATGTCATCAAAACCTTCCTGTATTTATTGAGATCCTTAAGAGTAGCTCCGGTACCCCTCACAACCGCGCGAAGTGGATCATCCGCGACATGAATTGGCAATTTAGTTTTAAGCGATAATCGCTTGTCAAGTCCACGAAGCATAGCCCCTCCTCCTGTAAGATAGATTCCTTGTTCATAAATATCAGCCGATAGTTCAGGAGGAGAAAGTTCAAGCGCTTTAAGCACCGCTTCTTCCAACTTCGATATTGACTTATCGAGCGCAAATGCAACTTCTGAATACGATATCTTTATGGTCTTAGGAATACCAGTCATCAAATCGCGTCCGCGGATTTCATAATCGTCCGGACCGTCATCCAATTCAGTCAGTGCGGATCCTACTTCTATCTTAACACGCTCCGCAGAACGTTCACCGATCAATAAGTTGTGTTGCCTGCGCATGTAATCCAGAATGTCGCGGTTAAAAGTATCACCTGCGATTCGAATGGACTGATCACAAACGATACCTGATAGTGCAATGACGGCAATGTCGGTAGTACCCCCTCCAATATCCACAATCATATTTCCAATCGGCTCTTCAATATCAATTCCTATTCCTATGGCGGCAGCCAATGGTTCATGAATCATATACACTTCCTTCGCATTGGCATGTTCCGCTGAATCTCGCACCGCGCGTTTTTCTACTTCAGTAATGGCCGATGGTATACATATCACCATGCGTAAAGAAGGTGGAAATAGTCTGCTGCCTGTATCAATCATTTTAATCATTCCGCGAATCATCATCTCCGCAGCATGAAAGTCCGCGATAACACCCTCCTTAAGTGGTCGGATTGTTTTTATATTATCATGCGTCTTCTCGTGCATCTGCATCGCTTCCCGGCCGATCGCAATCACTTTACCTGTGGTTCGGTCAAGTGCTATAATTGATGGCTCATCAACTACTACTTTATCCTTGTGAATAATAAGTGTATTCGCTGTTCCCAGATCGATTGCAATATCGCTGGTGAAGAAATCAAAAAGTCCCATTCGTTACTTCCCTAGGTATAGTTAAATAAAGCACGAAATTACAGAAATATTCCGGGTAATTTTAAGCGTATTCTACCGAAAAACTTACACAAATCAATGTTTGAAATGGCGTGTGCCTGTGAAAACCATGGCAATGTTGTGGCGATCACAAAAATCAATGGAGTCCTTATCTTTGATTGAACCTCCAGGTTGAATAACGGCCTCGATACCATTTTGATGTGCGATCTCAACACAATCTGGAAAAGGGAAGAACGCATCGGAAGCCATTACAGCGCCTTTTAAGTTAAATCCAAATGCCCCTGCTTTCTCAATAGCCTGCTTCAACGCATCCACTCGACTTGTTTGTCCAACTCCACTCGCTAGTAACTGACCATCAATGGCAAGAATAATAGTATTAGATTTGGTATGCTTACAGATCTTACTGGCGAAAAGTAATGCATCAATTTGTTCAGTGGTTGGTGCCTGTTTTGTTACCTGTTTCAGATCTTCTTTCGAATCGGTTTTTAAATCCAAATCCTGCTCTATGACTCCATTCAGTAAGCTTTTAAATTGTTTTTTCGCGGATAGGATTTGCTTCTGTTTGAGTATGATTCTGTTCTTCTTCGATTTCAGGATTTCAAGTGCTGCAGCATCATAATCTGGTGCAATCAAAATTTCAAAGAATAACTTATTAATTTCTTCAGCGGCCCCCAGATCTATTTTCCGACTTGATGCCAGTACTCCTCCAAATGCGGAAATGGTATCAGCCTGGAATGCTTTCAGGTAGGCCTCTTTCACATCTGCTCCCGTTGCAACGCCGCAGGCATTGGTGTGTTTGATGATCACAAATGCAGTTTCGTTGTTAAACTCGCTAACCAGATTAATGGCAGCATCCACATCTACCAAGTTATTATAAGAAAGCTCTTTGCCATTTAACTGATCGAAAAGACTTTCAATGTCGCCATAAAATATCCCCTGCTGATGAGGATTTTCTCCATAGCGCAAAACTTTACCCTGCTTAAAACTTGTTTTAAAACTCGGAATTTCCTTCCCTTGGTTGAAATATTTAAAAATAGCCGTATCATAATGCGAGGTAACATCAAATGCACGGGCAGCAAAATGTTTTCTATCGGTTATTTCTGTGGATCCGTTTTTCAGCATTAACAATTCGAGCAAAGCCTGGTATTGGGTGCGCTCTGAAACAATCAATACATCATTAAAATTCTTCGCTGCACCGCGAATAAGGGATATACCCCCTATATCAATTTTCTCTATGATAGCTTCCTTTGATCCACCCTTGGAAACCGTTTCTTCAAAAGGATATAAATCAACGATCACTAAATCGATAGCTGAAATTTTAAACTCAGCAGCTTGATTCAAATCGCCTTCGTCATTTCTTCTATAAAGTATTCCTCCAAAAACAGCTGGATGCAGCGTTTTTACTCGACCACCAAAAATGGATGGATAGCCAGTGAGTTCCTCTACAGGAATTACAGCATAACCTAGTTTTTCAATAAAGTCCTGTGTACCTCCTGTCGATATGAATTCTACATCTTGCTTAGCTAATTGATGAATGATTGGCTCAAGATTTTCTTTATAATAGACAGATATAAGAGCCCGGGAAATTTTTTTTAGAGACATGACATTAAATTGAGGTGCAAAAATGCAGGAATTATATGTTTATCGCAAAAAGCTTCTTGTTTCAATTACCTTAGCACATTTTGACGCAAACCTCTGAATCTCAAATGAAACTATTCCTTCACCTGGAACTTCGGCCATGGCAGGATTCAGGCTACGAAAAGCCTTTGTTATCGTATGCTTCTTCACTTTCAAGTGAGGTTATAGGGGCTGAAATCGACAATCGTTCTGAAGGCTCGATTGTGGATGTTGTCATAAAACTCTGCGCTCAGGCCAATAAAATATTTGTCGTAATCCATGCACAACCCGATGAATCAATTGGATCAATGCTAAAATTATTGAATCACTTATTACGAAATGAACATCAGGTTCATACCATTGTGCTGACCGGAAACCATGAACAGATCGAAAAATTGCTACGAATGCTTGAGCTTCGGTTTAAGAAAGAAAATGAGTTAATAAAAATCGAAGCCTGGATTAAAGAATTTGCTTTAGCTTAATCCATGAAGGAAATCCCGTTCTTCAAATTCCTCTAATTCTATGGTGAAATCATCCGCATCTAAAAAGGCCGGAAATTTATCGCGATAGGATTGCAAAGCGTGAGCATTTAATGACAGCGTCTTTATAGCTTCCACACCTTCAACGGAGAAGAAAGAATCTCCCTTTGGTCCTATATAGGCCGAATGTCCATTATATTCAATGCCATTACCATCCAGCCCTACTCTATTTACTCCAATCGCATAACTTAGATTTTCGATTGCTCTTGCTTTCAATAATGTCTCCCATGCTGATGATCTGACCATGGGCCAGTTAGCCACATACACCAATAAATCATAAGTGGGTTTCTTTAATGAGGAATTCCACCGGTTGCGACTCCAAACCGGAAAACGCAAATCATAACATACTAAAGGACAAATTCGCCAACCTTTCCAATGGCCAATCAAGAGGCTTTCTCCGGGTGTATACACTTGATTTTCTTGTGCCATTCTGAAGAGATGCCGCTTATCATACGTTTTGAAATTGCCTCCTGGCTCCATCCACAACATACGGTTATAAAAGCGATCATGCACATTAGCAATAAAACTTCCTAAAATGAGTGCCCCTGTCTGGTCCGCCATCTGCTTCATCCACTTAAATGTGCGCATATTCATATGCTCAGCCAGTTTTTGAGCATTCATGGTAAACCCGGTGGTAAACATTTCAGGAAGAACAATTACATCAGTGGACTCACCAATCTGCCAAATTTTTTCTTCAAACATGGCCAAATTGGCTGTCGGGTCCTCCCAATGAAGATCTGCTTGAATAATTGTGATTTTTAAATCCTGCATAATTCCCGTGAAACGGAATGCAAAGAAAGCAATACCCAAGCAAATATTGAACCCCTGCGGAAATAAAAGCCTTAAAGTTTTCGCAAAATTGCTCCTGCCTTTTCGAGAGTCTCCTCACCTTTTGCAAAGCAGAATCTAAGCAATTTGTGATCTGCTTTGTCGTGATAAAATGCCGATACAGGAATAGGAGCGAGTTTTTTCTCTTTGGTCATCCATTCCGCCATTGCAGTTTCATTTAAATCAGATACTGCTTGATAGGATAAGAGCTGAAAGTAACTTCCATAGCTGGGAATTGGCTGAAAAGAAGATCCCTTAACCTGATCGAGGAAAAAATCACGTTTTTTCTGATAAAATGATCCCAGGTGCAAATAATTATTCTGATTGGTGAGATACTCTGCCAATGCAAGTTGAATGGGAGTATTTACGCTGAATGTAACAAATTGATGTGCCTTTCGAATTTCGCTGGTGAGATTTTCAGGAGCAACAGTATAGCCTACCTTCCAGCCGGTAGCATGGAAAGTTTTTCCAAATGAAAATACAGCCACACTTTGAGCTGAAAGTGCCGGATATTTCAAAATACTTTGATGCTCCTTTTTATCAAAAATGATGCGTTCATACACTTCATCGCTAAGCACGATTAGTCCAAATTCCAAGGCTATCTTTTCCAATGCCTTCATATCCTCTTCTTCCATTATGGAACCCGTTGGATTGTGAGGCGTGTTAATCACAATCATTTTCGTGCGAGGAGTAATTTTGTCCCGTACTTCCTGCCAATTGATAGAGAAATGAGGTGGTGTTAATTTTATGTGCAATGGTATGCCTCCATTCAAACGAATAGTGGGATCATACGAATCATAGGCTGGATCAAAAACAATAACCTCGTCTCCAACACTAACTAATGCGGAAATCGTCGAGAAAATTGCTTCCGTGGCTCCCGCGGTAACAATTACTTCATTTTCAAAATCGGTGGGACGGTTGAATGATTTTAATACCACATCAGCAATTGATTTTTTGAGTGCGGGTGCTCCGGGCATCGGTGCATATTGGTTATGACCAGCCTTCATATTTTGATAAATAAGCTCAATTAATTCCTGCGATACAGGAAAATCAGGAAATCCCTGGGATAAATTAATGGCTCCGTGCTCGAGGGCCATGCGAGACATGACAGTGAAAATGGAGGTACCAACCTCAGGCAGACGGGAAACAATATTCAAGATTTCTGGCTCAATAATTTACATTCAAAATATTCAAGTTATTTCCGTAGCGGTGCCAAAATACGATATTCTGTATCCACATCTCCCTTACTTATGTCGGCCAGTTTTCCTTTAAGCATTCTCTTTTTTAAGGGAGTCAGATAATCAATGAACAATTTCCCTTCAATGTGATCATATTCATGTTGAATTATCCGCGCTTTCATTCCATCAAAATCTTCTTCTTTGGGTTGCCAGTTTTCATCCAAATATTTCATTCTAATTTTCTCCTTGCGGGAAACCTCTTCGCGAATGTTGGGTATGCTTAAGCATCCTTCTTCGAATTGCCATTTCGTTCCCATTTCGCCTAAAATTACAGGGTTTATAAAGGCCTGTTTGAAATTCATAAGTGTAGGTTCGTCCTCCAGCGTGGTTCCATCAACCACAAAAAGCCGAATTCCCTTACCAATCTGAGGAGCCGCTAAGCCAATGCCATGGGCGGCATGCATAGTCTCATACATATCCTGTATCAACTGAATCAGGTCAGTGCCCTGCTCAATGTCTATCGCCCTCTTTCTCAAAACAGCGTCGCCATAAACAACAATCGGATAAATCATGTCCTTCAATAAATTAAATGCAACTACAAAATTAATGATATTCGTCCGAAATTTTTATACGATTAAATGCCTTGCATATATGACTGAAGGATAAGCACTGCACTTATTTTATCCACATTTCCCTTAACCTGGCGATCTTTCTTTTTCATGCCTCCTTCAATCATAGCTTTTTGAGCCATCGAGCTGGTGAACCGTTCATCAACCGCTTGAATTGGTATTTGAGGGAACGCGTCTTTAAACTCACCTATGAATTTCCGAACCGCCGGGGCTATTTCTGAATCAGTGTTATTAAGTCGCTTGGGTAAGCCTATGATTATTTTTTCTACTTCTTCTTTTTGGAAGTATTTTTTTAGATAGCCAATGAGATCTGCCGTTTCTACCATATCCAATGACGTAGCGATGATTCTAAGCGGATCAGTTACCGCAAGTCCTGTCCTCTTTATTCCGTAATCTATGGCCACGATTCTTCCCATTAAAAACTGGTAATTGAAAATTCGGATTAATTAAACCGAGATCGATCAAAAAATTTCTTCTTCACTTCGTTTTCAAGCGCCATGGCTTTGGGAAACAAAATCTCATTTTCAACACGCGCATGCTCCTGAAGTACTTTTTCAAAGCCAATGAGTTCTGAATAAATCACCTTAACATGGAGAGGAGCATCTGAAGCCAGGTAATAATCTTTCGTTATCATACGGATTCCTTGCATCTCATCATCATGAGCTTCATGTTCAATAGCACATTTTTGTAAAGAGTGCTTTTCCATCATTTGATAAAGTTCCGAAGGATTGTATTGGCCCATTTCAGCCTTCTCCAGCAACTTTATGTATTTAAATAGAGTATCTTCTTCCTGGTATATATGGTGTATGAAATCTTCCAAAAATAACGGGAACAAAATCTTCAAGTCTTTTTCAATAACTCGATATTCGTCATGTTCGGCCTTGAAACTTTCTACTAATCTCCCAATATAGGGTAGCTTATGCTTGACAAATAAGAAATGAGCATGCTTCAGATACTCCATAATCAAGTCAACCGGATAACTGATTAGAGGAAGATCAACTTCTTTAAAGTTTTCACCGGGGGATTCAAGCTCTTTCACAACAGAATCTACGATTAACCCTTTTTCTTGGCAGATCTGCTCTAGGGTGTGTTCTGGAAATTCAAAAAACTTGATTCCAAAATAATACAATACATGCGCGCGCAGGTTATCCTGATCCACGAGTTCTGCAATACGCCTGTATTTCAACATTTCTCCTTCCATGAAAAGTAAATATACTAACCTGATTATCGAAAATCCCAACTCAACAATTAATTTGGCATTTCGTTAGATGGACTATCTTTCGCAAAGATAAACTATGGAAGAACAAAAGAATTCAAATTATCAGATCAGTTTACCGCTTATTCTGGCGATTGGTCTTGCTGCCGGTGTGTTAATTGGAGCCAGTCTCACGACTAAGAGTGGCTCTGGAAATGTTGGTGAAGAAGTTCAGAAAATGAGAGAAGTGCTAAGCCTGATAAAAAATGAATATGTAGATACTACCAACACCGAAGCCCTGGTAGAGGATGCAATTGAACACATGCTGGGTAAGCTAGACCCCCACTCCTCCTACATTTCGGCCAAAGACATCGTCGAAGCAAATGAAGACCTTAAAGGAAATTTTGAAGGGATTGGTATAGAGTTCAATATTTTTCATGATACCCTTGTAGTCGTTTCTGCGCTCAGTGGCGGGCCTTCAGAAAGTGTTGGCTTGCTTTCCGGTGATAAAATCATAAAAGTAAATGATAAGATTATTACAGGCATTGGCCTTTCTATACGTGATGTTCAAAAGTATTTAAAGGGGCCTAAGGGTACTGAAGTCAAAATTGAAGTACATAGAAAAAATGCAAAAAATCCTATTCTTTTCACGATCATTCGAGATAAGATCCCACAGTTTTCGGTGGATGCATCTTATATGCTTGACCATGAAACCGGATACATTAAAGTAAACCGGTTTGCTCAAACCACCTATGCCGAAGTAAAGGAAGCCATGACCAAACTGAAGAAAGACGGAATGAAAAAATTAATTCTTGATCTACAGGGAAATCCAGGCGGCTATATGGATCAGGCTATAAGCATAGCCGATGAGTTTTTACCTAAGGGAGAAAAAATTGTTTTTACAAAAGGGCAAGAAGAAAAATACAACGAAAATGCATTTGCTACCGAGGAAGGAGATTTCGAGCAGGGTGACCTTATCGTACTGGTGAGTGAAGGCAGTGCCTCTGCTTCCGAAATTGTTGCTGGTGCCCTTCAGGATAATGATCGCGCATTGGTTGTTGGCCGAAGATCTTATGGCAAAGGGTTGGTGCAACGACCATTTGATCTAAATGATGGATCCGAAGTTCGATTAACCATTTCTCGGTACTATACACCCAGTGGACGCTCAATTCAAAAACCCTATGACAACCTGGATGATTATGAAAAGGATTTATTGAAGCGTTATAAAAAAGGTGAGTACTTCTCGGCTGATAGTATACGATTTAATGATTCCTTAAAATTCGAGACTACTCATGGTCGTTCGGTATATGGAGGCGGTGGAATAATGCCCGACTATTTTGTGCCCCTGGATACTTCCAACAATAGTCGGTATTTCAATCAATTATTTAATGCCAATATTTTGCGTCAATATGCACTAAGCTTTGCCAATGACAATAAAGAGTCATTGAAAAAGAGAGGTTATGAAGATTATCTTAAAAATTTTGAAGTTAGTCAGGCCATGATCAATGAAGTCGTTGATATGGGTCGCAAAGATAAAATCCAACCGGATTTTAAAGACCTAATGAAAAACAAGCGATTATTTCAGGTATATATTAAAGCTGAGGTGGCTCGTCATACGTGGAAATATGAAAACTTTTATCCCATTTTCAACGAAACCAACGAAGTACTTCAACAAGCCATAAAACTCTTCGACCGAATTCCTGAATTAAACAGGAATAAAATGTAATCTACCTATTACCTCGGCCTATCTTATCTCCTTTAAAAATATGGGATGAGGTCTTTTTTGTATCTTCACAAGATCATTGTTTCTTTAACTACTCCACTATGTACTATCATCATCTCGGAAATATTCCGCATAAGCGGCACACGCAATTCAGGCAACCAGATGGCAGTTTATACAAAGAGGAATTAGTAAGTTCCGAAGGATTTTCTGGGATTTATTCAAACCTCTATCACACACATCCTCCAACACGCATTAAAGCGTTAAAAGAACCATTGAAATACGGACCCAAAATAATCCAAGATTACGCCCTGCGCCAAACGCACCTGAATACCTCCAAAGTAACTACGACTGGAGAAGACTATTTAAACGCCCGAAAAGTACTTTTCGCCAATAGTGATTGTTCCATCTCCATCTGCTCCCCTGTTAACCGGAAAATGGATTACTTCTATAAAAACGCAGAAGGAGATGAAGTAATCTATATTCATGATGGAAATGGAGTATTGATCTCACCTTTCGGAAAGCTTGAAATTCGACAGGGAGATTATGTGGTTATCCCGCGTACCGTTATTTATAAACTTGAATTTAATGAAGGTCCACTTCGCTTATTAATTATAGAATCTGCTTCACCGGTGGAAACCGTAAAGCGTTATCGCAACCGATTAGGCCAACTAGGTGAGCATTCACCTTATTGCGAACGAGACATAAGACCTCCGCAAGAATTGGTCACAGACTTCAGTACGGGCGACTTTTTGATGAAAATCAAAAAGCAAGGATACTTGCATCAATACATTTATGATTACAGTCCGCTGGACTTAGTAGGCTGGGATGGTTTTTTGTGGCCCTACGCGTTTTCCATCCACGATTTTGAACCCATTACAGGCCGTATCCATCAACCACCCCCAGTTCATCAAACATTTCAGGCGCACAACTTTGTGATTTGCTCTTTTGTTCCACGGTTATTTGATTACCATCCTCAGGCTATACCGGCGCCCTACAATCATAGCAATATCGATAGTGATGAGGTTTTGTACTATGCTGAAGGAAACTTCATGAGTCGTAGAGGTATTGATCGAGGATCATTCACTTTAC
>JAHEMS010000088.1 GCA_024643595.1 Bacteroidota bacterium | reverse complement strand
TTCTTCTGTTTGCATTCCTGTAAGATCGGGAACAGTAACAGATTCTCCATGATTGGTAATAGATGGCAGATAAACGTAGAAATAAATAATAGCACTAAGTATGATTATTCCAGGAGGAATAGCCAGGTTGAGCAACAATCCACGAACTGACCGACTACCAAAAATCCTTTTTAAAGTACTCATTAACTAAAATTTTAATGAAGATTGATAGTTGTGTTCAATGCGCATCGACTTGTGATAACGTTCTTCTGCCAGGTCGACCAGCCGGGTAATCAGGTCAGTGAAGGATATCCCTCGTTCTTTCCACATCATCGGAAACATACTGGAGTTAGTGAAGCCAGGAATAGTATTGATTTCGTTTATATAAATATCTCCTGATTTTGTCAGGAATAAATCCACCCTCGAAAAATCTTCACAGCCTAAAGCCTGATAGGCGAGAACCGAAACGTTCTGAATTTTTTCTGCAACACCAGCTTCTAATTGGGCAGGCACTTCGATTGATACTGCTTCGCCATCCACATATTTTGCATCGAACGTATAAAACTCATATTTGCTGCTGATGACAATTTCACCTGGTAAGGAGGCTTTTGCTGGATTGTTGCCCAAAATGGCACATTCAATTTCTCTGCCCTGAATATATTCTTCAAATAGAACACTGTCATCATAACGATAGGATTCTTGAAGCGCTATTTCAAAATCTGACTTTGATTTCACTTTTGAAACACCCACCGAGGAACCCAGACTTGCCGATTTTACCATAAAGGGAAGTCCTAGAACTTTTTCTATTTCTTCGAAGGTGTATTGCTTATGGTCGGAAAAGTAAGAGTATAAAAATCGCGTTACCGGCAAACCTGCTTCTTTTAATAATCGCTTAGCCACCAATTTGTTCATCGACATGGATGACCCTGCTACACCGGTACCAATCATTGGAATACTCATGGCTTTTAGTAGTCCCTGAATACTTCCGTCTTCACCATCCGTGCCGTGCAAAACCGGAAACACGATATCCGGAACAAATGATACGCCATCTTTGGTTGCAAACTTTGGTTGTGTAGGATTGAGTATTAGCGAGAGTTCGCTTCCGGATTCAATTTCCTTACTAACACTTTCAGTTTTGTACCAAACTCCTTTCAAGGATATTCCAATTAGAATGGGTTCGAAAAGATTCTGGTCAATAAATTGGTGAATATTTCTGGCCGAATTTATTGAGACTCCATGTTCCACCGAGCGACCACCATATAGAATTGCTATTTTCTTTTTCGTCATGTTAAATCAAACTCAAATATCTTTATGTTTTACCTCATTTCCATCATTCACATAGGCAAAATCACTGGAAATATGGTTGATATATCGAAACTTTCAAGCAGCTAATTAAACAAATAAATCCTTCTTGCCGACAGGGTATCACCATACTGCACTTTTACAATATAAATACCAGTGCTTTGATAGCCCAGATCCAAATAATAGGTTTGATTTAGCGTTTCCGGTAGTGTATTTTGTAAGATCAATTGTCCGGCCATATTATAGATTCTTAAATCGACTGGCTGTCGTTCCAATAGATTAAATGTAATTCTGATATTCTGATCAGCTTCCCCGTAAACTGAGTAATCATTCTCAGCTGGCATATTTTCTTTGGCTAAGAGTTGTTCTTCGATTTTTTTAAAGTATCCCTCATAGTCATCAATGTAGAACTCAATATTATCCAGAAAGAGATTGTTCCCATTTCCTGCCGTGCTGACGAAAGCAAATCGCAAATTGGATTTTCCTGCGAGTGAGTTTAATACGATTTTATTTTTTCGCCAGTCATCCTCAACAGAAGGTGTCCATGAAGCTTCCGATGCGGTTGTTGAAAGGGTGTAGCCGGATTCTGAGAACAATGCAGCTTTAAATGTGGTACCGCAGTCTTCAGAGTAGAGCACTCTTAATTTTTCCTCTCCCGTTGAAGCGAAGGCATAAGCATTGTCAAAGAATAAACTCGCTTGCTGTGCTCTGGAAAAATCCAACACTGGACTTACCAACCATGACTCTTCGCCAAGATTAGGATTGTTGAACGCGTTAAAGGCCATGGATATACCTTCGTTGGTATTGGCTGGCGACCATATTTCCTCTTGGCCCTGACTCACAACAGTCCATTGTGATTGAAAGTCACCCTCAAACTTTTCCCGTAAAGGAATAATATCGGAATTAGTATTTATTACGCGCTTGTAGGTAAATGAGTTATTGATGGGATTGGAATCAATGACATTATTAGGATCAGTAACAGCAACGGAGATTGAATTAGTACCATCTTGGAGTAACAATGGATTCAATGCAATTAGTATATCAACCCCAGGCAGGATGTTGAGTCCGGAAACGGTTTGAATCTGTGGTGATTGACCGTTAACCGTTATTTGTACTTTAAAATTAGAAATAGGTGTCGTTCCCTGATTTTGTACACGTATACCAGGCGTGATATTCACATTGCAGCTCACGGGTGATGGGCTCTCCAAAGATAAAAGTGCCAGATCTGTGAGTTCATCAGTAGCCACTACTATGTTATCGAGGAATTGATTATTCCCATACCCATTAATAGATTCAAACGAGATTTGAATTTTGCTACCAATAAATTGATTCAGGGGAATCACTTCTGTTTTCCACTGTGATGCGGATGGTATGAAAAAACTACCGGAACTGCTGGCGGAAGTAGAAAGTTCAAGTCCTTCCTTGTCAAATAGTAACGTGGTAGTATTGTTAAAATCGCAAGATGATGAAACCAGTACTCGAAGACGATCTTCATTGCCTGCTCCATAATATTCATAGGCACGATCAAATTTCAGGTAGGCAAACGGAACGTTGGTAAGATCAAGCACTGGTGAAATTAACTGATCCATTGCCCCTTGATTTTCATAATCATATGAATTCAAATAAAGGGATTTGCCGTTACCTTCTGTATTAAGCAATGCCCAACCGACAAGGTTGTCAGGATTTCGGATAGTCCAATTGGTGGGGAGCGTGTTGAAGACTTCTGAAACAGGTAAAGTTGCCAGTGGCGGTATCGAAGTAGTTACAGTAGATGTGTTATTGAATGCACGCGCATCGGTTACTCCATTAACCAGCAGGATTTCAAAGTTAACTAGTAAGGAGCTCGTAGCTGGTAAATAGTTAGAAAATTGAATTTCTCCTGTTTGCAGATTTGAAAGACTGATTGAAAAATCTTTTGTTTCAATGACAGAACTATTCACCTTCAACTGTACTCTAACGGTGCTAATCGTATTGGTTCCTAAATTTTGAATTTGTAGTGTAGGAATAATGGCATCCCCACAGGCACTGCTTCCGGGCAAGATTATTTTTTTAATAGCTCCATCAATAGCCACAGGAATTGGGTCATAGGCACCGAGTGAATTAATAAGAGAAACCCTTCGCGGACTGTTTTGAATCACAGTATTGACACGACCCACCTGGCCTAAAGTAAATAAATTCATACAGGCATCATTGGTGTAGTCCATGTAGTTCATGTACATATCATCAGAACTACATGAATTTTTAGTTCCAGAAGGACATTGATTAAGATAGCTTCCCGCCTGATTAGGGGTGTCATCGACATAGTCGGTTCCGTTGCATTGACTTCCATCATCACCCCAAATATGACGTAACCCAAAGAAGTGCCCCGTTTCATGGGTTAGCGTTCTTCCTTTGTTGTATTTATTATCCAGCGTAAAGGCGCCATCATCAATAGAACCAAAAGCGGTATTGCTGATAACCACACCATCCGTAAGCCTATCGTTGGGGGAGGCCTCCAGCCCTGGAAGGCTTGAGACTGGGAATTGAGCATAGCCGATGGTCTGATCGTTGAACGAAACCACCCAGATATTTAAATACTTTTCGGCCGGCCAATAGCTCAGTGATTTGAATAAAGCATTGTCATTTACAGACCAGCTCGTTTGGGTTCCTTTTACCCTAACAATGCCGTTGGAGGCTGCCCCAATAGGATCTTGTTTTGCCAAAACAAATTGAACATCTACACTGCTGGCCAATGGAAGGAAAGCAGCCGGTGTATTGGAGGCATCAGTATTTAATCGCTGATAGTCTTTATTCAATACATTAATTTGAGATACAACTTGTGCGACAGAAAGATTTGTTCCGGTTCCTATGGCCTCTCCATTATGAATTAAGTGTACGACTACCGGGATAAGAATGGTGGCTTGGGTGTCCTCTGCGCGTAAGGACTTCATTTTGTGAAGCGGTACTCGCTGCTTCATCCAATCTTCAAATTGTTTTGTAGACTCCTTATTTGGGTTTTTTAGATTTCTTAGTTCTTCATATTGAACAGTAGCACAACGGTCTTGCGATAGGGATATACGAAAAAGGAATAATAAAAGGGTTGTGGTGAAAAGAGTACGCTTGGCACAACTCATATAAACGACTGGTCTTAACTTTTTCTCAAACGAACAGAAACCTTTTCCATTGCATTTGAATGTGTGTATCGTGTAATAATCCAATAGCGATCATCACAAAAAACACTAAGCGGTGGTAAGATTTACTACTTCAATACTTTTTATTTCAGGAACCATCCTTTTAATCGCTTCCTCTACGCCTGCCTTAAACGTCATGGTAGACATTGGACAAGTGCCACACGCTCCTACAAATTCTAATTTCAAAACTTGATCAGAAGTAAATTCCAATACACGAACATTACCACCATCCGCTTCCAGATAAGGCCGAATACTATTCAGTGCAGTTTCAACACGATCACCAAGTTCTGTACCTATTGATACTTCAATATTCATCACACGGTTAGCTCAACGCGTTTGGTTGACTCAAAGTTAGCATTTCTAATGGCAATCTGGCGGGCCACCGCTTCGGCTAATTCTTTAAAAGCCTGGGCGGTAATTCCATCTTTCATTACAGTAGGCAATCCGCTATCACCACTTTCACGAATTCCTTGTACTAATGGAATCTGACCCAACAATGGAACCTGATATTTTTCAGCAAGATTCTTACCTCCGTCTTTTCCAAAAATATAGTATTTGTTCTCAGGCAATTCCTCTGGTGTGAAGTAGGCCATGTTTTCAATTACCCCCAAAACAGGCACATTAATTTGAGGCTGTTTGAACATAGCAAGACCTTTGCTGGCGTCAGTGAGGGCTACTTTTTGCGGAGTAGTCACAATCAAAGCTCCAGTTACGGGCACGGTTTGTACGAGGGTAAGATGGATATCGCTGGTACCAGGAGGTAAATCAATCAATAAATAATCAAGATCACCCCAGACTGTATCGCTTATAAATTGCTTTAACGCTGAGCTGGCCATCGGGCCTCTCCAGACAACCGCACTATCATTGGGAACCAAAAAGCCAATTGACATCAACTTTACCCCGTAGTGTTCAAGCGGAATTATGTAATTTTTTCCTTCAACTACTTTTACTTCTGGCTGTTCACGTTCGCAATTAAACATGAGTGGAATTGATGGTCCAAAAATGTCAGCATCAATTAATCCTACTTTTGCACCTGCCTGAGCTAAAGCCACTGCGAGGTTGGTGGTAACAGTAGACTTTCCAACTCCTCCTTTACCTGACGCAATCGCGATGATGTTTTTAACCCCTGGTAACAGTGGCGCGTTTTGTCGCAAACTGGTCACCGAGGAGGTCATATTAATGTCTAATACAAACTCTTTATCAACTACCTTATAAACAGCCTGTTCGCAGTCCTTCTTGATCATTTCTTTTAAAGGACAGGCCGGGGTGGTCAGCACCACCGTAAAACTCACTTTTTTTTCTCCAACTATGATATCACGCACCATATTGAGACTAACCAGATCCTTTTTTAGATCAGGATCATTAACCGTGCGCAGGGCATCTAAAATTTCTTCTTTGGTTATCGACATATTTACAAAAAAGCACAATTTAAGCGGTTGTTTGAAGTCATTTTAGATAAATTCTAAATAATGTTTATGGGTGGAAGATTATTTTAAGGGCATATTCTTGTGATTTAGTGGATTATAAAATATTGACTAACTCAGGACCCGGATACTCATATTTGGTCTATAAAATTCAATTTATTTGCCCTGTTTAAATCCATTGTTGCAGCCTATTTTATGCGCAAGTAAAGTATCTTTACCGGTTCAGAAGCAATTCAAGAGTTGATCTCCCGCGATACCATAGAAGAAATACGGAACCGTATTGACATTATCGATGTCATTAGTGACTTTTTGACCCTAAAAAAGTCAGGTCAGAATTATAAAGCTTTGAGTCCGTTTTCGAACGAAAAGACGCCTTCGTTTTTCGTAGTACCGAGCAAAGGTATTTTTAAAGACTTCAGCAGTGGGAAGGGGGGCGATGCGATCTCTTTTGTAATGGAGCATGAGAAAATGAACTACAGTGAGGCGCTCCGTTATCTCGCCAAAAAATATGGGGTTGAAATCAAAGAGGACCGCCTAACCGATGAGGGTAAAGCGGAGCAAAGTGAACGAGAGGGACTTTATATCCTTATGAACTTTGCTAAGGAGTATTATCGCAAACAACTTACTGGCAGTGAAGAGGGCATCAGCATTGGACTCAGCTATTTCAGAGAACGTGGCTTTAATGATCGCACGATCGAAAAATTTGAGTTAGGATATGCCTTGGCGGGATGGGAGAACTTCAGTAACGAAGCGATTTCAAAAGGTTATAATAAAGAGTTACTTGAAAAGACGGGTCTCGTTGTAAAGAAGGAAGATGGTGGCACCTATGATCGTTTTCGCGGGAGGGTAATATTCCCAGTACACAATATCTCTGGCAAAGTGATTGCTTTCGGCGCACGTATGCTGGGCAAAGACAAGAACCAGCCCAAATATATTAACTCACCCGAAACCGATATTTATCATAAGAGTGATGTCTTATATGGTTTGTATCAGGGAAAGAATGCAATTCGGCAGCATGACGTATGTTATTTGGTGGAAGGATATACGGACGTCATCTCCCTGCACCAGTCAGATGTTCCCAATGTGGTCGCCTCATCAGGTACAGCGCTTACTGAACATCAGATCAAGATCATTCGAAGGTTTACAGAAAATATAACCGTTCTGTTTGATGGTGATTCAGCCGGAATAAAGGCAGCGTTGCGCGGAATCGATATGATTTTGAAAGGGGGAATGAATGTGCGTGTTGTGTTGTTCCCGGATGGTGAAGATCCTGATAGCTATTCCCGTAAAGTGGGGACCTCGGAGTTTCAGAAGTTTTTAAAAGATCACACTCAAGATTTTGTTTCCTTTAAAGCTGGTCTTTATGCTTCCGAAGCTGCTGGAGATCCTATCCGAAAAGCAGAATCGATTAAAGAAATTATTTCCAGTATTTCACAGATACCGGATCCGGTAAAGCGGTCGGTCTATATTCAGGAAACCAGTCAACTGCTGAAGATTGGAGAGCCGGTGCTACTTACCGAACTTAATAAAATCCTCATTCAGGAAAGAAGGAAAACGGATAAGGAGAAATCAAGAGAACGTCCAGAAGAATTAACTCCCCTTGAGTTAATTGAAAATACTGCAACAGGAAGTAAACTGGATGTGCAATCGATGGTACAATTGCAGGAACGGGAGACGATACGCCTATTACTTAATTATGCGGATGAAGCCATTGATGAACAGAAACTTACTGACTTCATCATGCAGGAATTGGATGATGTAACGTTTACCAATCCTGTATACCATCAGATCTACGATGCATTCAGAAAGGGAGTGCTTGAGGGCCATATTCCGGACAGTGGTAGTTTTTTGACAGGGAATAGTATTCAAGAAGTTAAAAACGCGGTGACTGAACTGATTACTTCTCGCTATGATACCAGTAAATACTGGAGCGATAAATTTCATATTTACTTTCCTAAAGAAAATGAAATTGTGACAGAACTCGCATTAAGCAATGTTTTAAGATTAAAATTCAGAGTGGTTCAGAAAATGATGGAGGAGAATTTGTTGAAAGTAAAGGAAGCAGAGAATATAGGTAACTGGGATAAACTGGATGAAGCATTGATCGCGCAAACCGGATTAAAAGATGCTGAACATGAACTGGCCAAATTGCTGGGCATCGTTGTGGCCAAGTAGGAACAGTATTAACGCTATCTTTGTTGAATGATGTGAAAATAGAAAAAGATGAATGATAAAATAAGAATTGATAAGATTGAAGAGGCCATTGAAGACATAAAACAGGGCAAAGTCATTATTGTTGTTGATGATGAGGATCGCGAAAATGAGGGCGACTTTGTATGCGCAGCCGAATCCATTACCCCCGAGATTGTTAATTTCATGGCCACCCATGGGCGCGGATTAATTTGCGCTCCGCTGATGGAAGAACGTTGCGACGAACTTGGCCTTGAATTAATGGTTGGAAAAAACACGGCCACCTTTGAAACCCCTTTCACAGTATCCGTTGATTTAATTGGCCACGGCTGCACGACTGGTATTTCTGCCCACGACCGTTTCAAGACCATCAAGTCATTGGTCGATCCGGAAACAAAGCCGGAGGAATTAGGAAGACCAGGACATATCTTTCCCCTTAAAGCAAAAAAAGAGGGAGTGCTCAGACGTGCCGGGCATACAGAAGCGGCTGTTGACTTTGCACGATTAGCGGGTTTCCGCCCAGCGGGAGTATTGGTAGAGATCATGAATGAAGATGGATCGATGGCACGACTAGCTGATCTCCGCCTGGTGGCAGACCGTTTTAATCTTAAGCTGGTAACCATCAAGGACCTCATTGCCTATCGGATGAAGGTAGAATCGCAGATTCGAAAACAAGTGGAAGTAAAGATGCCCACCGAGTATGGAGATTTTAGGTTGGTGGCGTATGAGCAAATCAATACTACAGAAGTTCATATGGCGTTAGTGAAAGGTGAATGGAAAAATGATGAGCCGGTCATGGTACGTGTTCATTCCTCTTGTGTAACTGGCGATATATTTGGTTCCTGCCGGTGTGATTGTGGCTCACAATTGCACAGTGCCATGCAGATGGTCGATCGGGAGGGAAAAGGAATTGTACTTTACATGAAACAGGAAGGCCGCGGCATCGGTTTATTGAATAAGTTAAAAGCCTATAAATTGCAGGAAGAAGGGTTGGATACCGTTGAAGCCAATTTGCAGTTGGGTTTTGAAATGGATAGTCGCGACTATGGTATCGGTGCGCAAATTTTGAGTGATCTCGGCGTTTCCAAAATTCGTTTGATTACCAATAACCCGAAGAAAAGAGTTGGATTGATGGGCTATGGATTAGAGATTGTTGATAATATTCCCATTGAGATAACGCCTAATCCACATAATGAAAAATATTTGCTCACCAAGCGAGATAAACTCGGACATATGATTCTGAATCCAAAATGAGAATAGTTGTTTTCATTGTTGTTAGTTTAATAGTGGCGTCAGCTTCAGCACAGCAGTTCGCTTTTGAGTTGTGGCATGAAGGAAAATTGATATTAGATTCAGGCGATACCTTGCGAGGCAGCATTAAATATGATCTGCAAAATGATCTTATTCAATATCAATCCAAGGGGGACAATAAATTAGAAAGCTACAGTGCGCGCAAAGTACTATTTTTTGAAATTTTTGATAACTCCGTCAAACGATACAGGATTTTTTACTCGTTGCCTTATTCAACTTCAGGGCAATATAAAGCTCCGGTATTCTTTGAATTGCTGGAAGAGGGAAAAATTACTTTACTCTGCCGCGAAGTGCTTGAATATCGAACAATGAATTCAACATTTTATTATTATGGATCCTATACCCGGCTCGTGTTGATCAATAAATATTTTCTTCTTAGAGAGAATGGTGAAATTGAGGAGTATCGAGGGAAGAAGAATGATTGGTATGATGTAATGAAAGGAAGAGAAGATGAAGTTCAACGATACGTAAAAGCTAATCGTCTTGATCTGGATGATAAATATGAGCTTGCCAAAGCAGTCAATCACTATAACTCTCTTTTTAGATAATCATTGCCATTTTTTTAACAGACGACTTTTATGCAAAAACCTTTGATTCTGGTTTCGAACGACGATGGTATCTCAGCACGCGGAATATTGAATTTGATAAATGTGATGAAGGAGTTAGGCGATGTAATCGTGGTTGCACCCGATAGCCCACAGTCGGGCATGGGCCATGCGATTACGGTTGGGGATACCCTTCGGTTAACGGAGTCCTTTATTTTTGAAGGCGTTAAAGCGTTTGAATGTTCGGGCACACCCGCAGATTGCGTGAAGATGGCACGCCACCATGTATTAAAAGATAACCGCCAGCCCGACCTGGTCGTGAGTGGCATTAATCATGGCAGCAATACTTCCATCAGCATTCTTTACTCTGGTACCATGTCGGCCGCTATTGAAGGTGCTATAGAAGGTACACCCGCGATTGGCTTTTCGTTGTGCGACTATAGCCACAAGGCTGATTTTACACATACCCATGAGGTTATAAAAAAGATCGCTCAACAAGTGTTGGAAAAAGGATTACCGAAAGGGGTGGCATTGAATGTGAATATTCCGCCTAAGCGAAATGAAAAGTTAAAAGGTATTCGCGTCTGTCGTCAG
>JAHEMS010000511.1 GCA_024643595.1 Bacteroidota bacterium | reverse complement strand
CCTGTTAATTCGGCCAATTTATTTTTTCAGAGCAGTCGCGATTTTTTTGAACATCATTCACTTCACTATGATAAAGGTTTCAAACTCAAGGCAACCAATGATGAATATGCTTTTGAATATCTTGAAGCACAGATTTTTTCGGATACTATCCAGACGGTATACACAGAGTCGGAACCCGACACGAGTTGGTATAATCGCCCGCAATGGCAACAACCCGTTGAGCAACCAGAACTATTAGGGCCGGTAATAACGTTCAGAACGCTTTCACTCAATTTTATCACGCCTTATGATTCTGCCCTGTTGAAAAACACATCGGGTGTTTTTTCATTGCAAAGTAAATTGTTTGTTGGTGAAGGGGGGCGTTTTGACTGGTCGCCAGCCGGTCTTTCTCCGGATTCTGTTTACTATGATCTCGATAAATACAACTTCAAAACGTCGCAACCTGTTTTCAAAGCGGAACAAGGTAACCTCACACACCTGGGGCGCCTGTCAAGGAGAGTGCCGGGTATCCTTGAATTCAGAAGCGTAAATCATAAAACAAAATCATCGGCTTCCTATCCGAGATTCAAATCGTATGAATCCAATATCAGTATCCTGGGGCTTGGGTCTGATAAAATAAAGTATACCGGGGGATTTGGCATGCAGGGCAGAAACATCAATAGTAATTCTGTAATTGGAATGTCGGCAACGATCGAAGTGTTTGGAGACGCCGGCAAAAAATTCAAGGCTATTTCTTCATCGTTTGGATTTAAGGACTCCTTGATTGTTTCGTCCAAAGCAAAGATTACGATCTATCAGGATCTTGATTCTATCGAACATCCGGCCATGGCCGTGGAATACGAGTTGAACAAACAAAACCTGGTTTTGACCAAGGAGAGAAGTCAACTCAGAAAAGCTCCTTTTTCGTCTTCATTTTTTAACATTGATTTTTCTGCTGACCGACTTTATTGGAATCTCAAAACCGATACGATTACGATGTACATCATGGGTAGCAGCAAGGTGGCGCCACTGATTATTGAGTCACATGATTTTTATGATCCGGAAGGTTACCGGCAGCTACGGGGCCAGGGATTTTCATTTCATCCACTCGCGTTGGTAGTAAATTATGCTAATGACATCGGCAGCAATGATTTTACGGTTTTTGATTTGGTCATAGAAGGGAAACGCAGCCTGGGCGAAGTAAAAATGGCGGCTGATTTTTTGTCTCAAAATGGCATGATCGATTATGATGCGGCTTCAGGCAAGATACATGTAAAAGAAAAAGCAGTGCATATGATACAGGCGGTGAAGGGAGATGCTGACTACGATAATCTAAAAATTCAATCCTATACCGATACCGTGGCTAATGCGGTCATTTCTTTTTCAAAAAAAGTTATGCAGGTATATGGTGTGGAGGAATTCAACGTAAGCGATTCATTGAATGTAATTATCAAGCCGGATAGCAGCCGCATTACTTTTCTCGAAAACAGGGATGTCAAATTTAATGGAACGATCACTGCAGGAAATTTTGAGATCACGGGCAAGGAGTTCACCTTGAAGTACGATAGCTTTTACATCAGCATGAATCATATCGACTCCATCCGTTTTTATGTAACCGAAAAGAATGGTGTGCGCAGAAGACTTAACAATTCTATGGTAGCCGCTGATTCGGTGGCAGCGGCAGCCGGTGGCTTACAGGCATCCACCAACCAATCTTCGGGCACCCTTTACATTAATAATCCCGACAACAAATCCGGAAAAGTAAGAATACCAAATTATCCGCGGCTCGATGCCAGTGCGGGGGGCGTTGTGTATTTTGATCGGAGCGAAGTTTTAAATGGGGCCTATGACCGGTCTGTATTTTTTATTGTGCCACCATTCAAACTGGATAGTCTTAATGATGCCGATCCGGGGTCAATTAATTTTCAGGGTACGTTTGTCTCCAGCGGAATGTTTCCTCAATTCAAGGAGAAACTCCACACCATGCCTGATAAGTCTTTAGGTTTTACACACGTGATCCCCGAGGGGGGTTATAATTTATATCAGGGTGAAGGGAAAATTAATGGTGACATGAAGCTGGATAATTCAGGTATCCGGGCCAACGGCAAAATTGATTATCTATCTACTTCAGTAACATCAAAAGATTTTGTGTTTTATCCGGATTCTGTGGTAGGCCGCGGAAACATTGGGGAGATACGAGAAAAACAGTTAGGGGCAGTTTACTTTCCACAGGTTAATCTGGGAGACTTTCAAATGAAGTGGTTGCCAAGACAAGACAAAATGTATTTGCGAAACATTAAAGCTCCATTTGATCTTTATGATAATTCGGCAACGCTTACCGGCCGATTAATTGTCTCTAAAACCGGTGTTGGCGGGGACGGTCGACTGAGCACACGAGGATCTGAGGTAGTATCCAAAGAACTTAAGTTTTCTGCCAAGGACTTTAGCGCCAGGCACGCCCGTTTCGATGTTAAAACAGAAAACCCGGATAAGCCCGCCTTATTGGGAAAAGATGTTGCTGTTAATTTTGACCTGGATGAAAACTTCGCCACCATTAGTCCTGAGCGTGAAGGTGAAGCGGCTATTGAATTCCCTTACGCACAGTTCAAAACGTCTATCCCAGAAGCCCGGTGGGATTTAACAACACAAAAAATTGAAATGACCAAGGCGCCGGATGTGCCCATCGAAAATTCATATTTCTACACCACCCGCAAAGATCTTGATTCATTAAGTTTTAATGCCGAGAAGGCAGAGTATGATATAAACACGCAACAGTTAAAAGTGAGTGGCATTCCCTATATCATCGTAGCGGATGCCAAGATCACCCCGGAGAATAACGAGGTACTGATCCTTGAAAACGCAAAAA
>JAHEMS010000087.1 GCA_024643595.1 Bacteroidota bacterium | reverse complement strand
TTGAATCTTTGAGCGTGCTTCTGAAGGTGAAAATCTTTTCTTTTGTCTGGAATCCTCATCTTCGTAGCTGGTCATAATTCAAATATCAGCATGTGGTTTCCTGAAATCAAGTTTCATCCCATCTTCAGTGATGAAGGAATCATTATTTTAAAAGCCCCTTTGTCTTCAGGATACTGATGAGAAATTTGCGTTCATTGTCAGTATTGAAAATTTTAAAGGGCAAATGAACAAGTTGTGCTTTGTTTACAAAAAGCAAAAAGTAATCCTTTCCGATTTCAGCACGCTGAATTTGATCCCATTTCAAAGGCATTCCCTCGCGGGCATTCAATTTCATTACGATCTGCTGGCTGGTTATTTCGTATGAAAAGCGTTCAAACAGCATTTTACCCTGATCCAGTTGGGTAACTCCGTAGAACTGAATCCACCAGAATAACAAATAGAGGCCTGCCCCAACCAGGGCGCCAATAAACCACCATATACTAGGTATCCACAGATAAAGGCAACAAATGGCTACTACAATCAAACTAACCCACCATTGTTGCTTTAAAATAGCTTTAAACGCCATTTTTATATATTCTTTCTTTTCAAGGCGATAATTACGCGTCTTCACAATCATAAGCGGATCTTCAATTTTAAGGAGGGCAAAAATATAAGGGATTTGTGGTATTTTCTAATCCAAAGGCATTTGCCAAAGATTCTTATGGAATAAGTCGTATTTATTTTTCCACCTTCAAGCTTAAGTCAAGACTTTTTACTGAGTGTGTGAGCGCGCCAACGGAAATAAAATCCACACCGCATTCAGCTACGGGGCGTAATACAGACTCGGTGATGCCGCCACTGGCTTCCGTTTTATATTTTTTATCAATGAGTTTTACGGCTTCCTTCATATCCTCAATACTCATATTGTCGAGCATGATAATATCGATACCACCAACTTTCAAGACCTCTTTTACTTCATCCATGGAGCGTGTTTCGATTTCAATTTTCAGATCTTTATTAATTTCACTGAGATATTTTCGTGTATTTTCAATAGCAGCGCGAATTCCTCCGGCCATATCCACATGATTATCTTTAAGCATTACCATATCATACAGCGCATAGCGATGGTTTTTCCCTCCCCCAATGGCAACGGCCCACTTTTCCATTAAGCGAAAGTTGGGAGTCGTTTTACGCGTGTCCATAAGCTGGGCATTTGTTCCATCGATAAGTCGACACAAATGATTTGTATAGGTGGCGATGCCACTCATTCGTTGAAGGCAATTCAACACTAGCCGCTCCGCCGATAAGATGGATTGGGCATTTCCTTTAACAACAAAAGCAACCTCTCCCTTTTTAATAGCGTCACCGTCGTGTTTTGAAAAGGTTAATTCTAATGAACGGTTTACTTTATGAAAAATTCTTTCGGCCAGCTCAAGACCTGCTATGATTCCCCCATCTTTAATTAGAAGTTTCGCTTTACTTATTTTGGTGGAAGGAACAGCACCTAGCGAGGAATGATCCCCCTCACCGATATCTTCCGCAAGGGCTCTAGAAATAAATTCATTTATTGCAGAATCAGTAAGATAAAAAGGCCGCATTATTCTTTCACAAAACTGATTTCATGCACGAGATAAACATTTTCGACCTGCTTTACACGGATGAGCACGCTATAGGTCTCGTTGTTACTTTTCATGTTACCTATTGCATATTGTAAACCCCCTTTGGAAGAACCAGTATGGACGATCGTAAAATCTGTGGGGGAATGTTTTTTAAAAAAATCGCGCAATACAAATTCAGCCTGAGCTTTACTATAGGTTTTTATTTCACCTTCAAGATTTATATCCAATGATTGGTTAAAAGATTTAACAGCCTCTTTGGCGCTTCCGGCCTTAATGGCATCTCTTATAGGAGCAAAAAGATCTGTCTGCGCCCAGAGAAATTGGGAAGCCAGAATAATCATTACGGTAAGTACCCATTTTTTACTCTTCATATCAGTGCTGGATTAGACCAAAATTATGCCATTAATGTGTATCTGAAAAATTTTATCAAAATGAATGAATATAACCTAACAATTGTTGTTTGGATATTATTTGCAGATCTAACTAAAGAGGGCCAAAAAACCATAAATCAACTTTATATTTGGCCTCTTATAATTTGATTAATTAAATGCCATGAACAAGAAAGTGTTATTGATGATATTGGATGGTTGGGGTATTGCTAAAAATCTTAAGGTTTCAGCAATTGACAATGCCCAAACGCCCTATATCGATTCTTTATATAAAAAATACCCACACAGTAAGCTTGAAGCTTCTGGTCTAGCCGTGGGGCTGCCTGCAGGCCAAATGGGAAACTCAGAGGTTGGTCATATGAACATCGGTGCTGGCCGGGTTGTATATCAAGATCTGGTACGCGTAAATAAAGCCGTTGAAGAAAAAGAATTAGACTCGAATCCAGTACTCAGCGAAGCTTATGCATATGCGAAGCAAAACGGTAAATCAGTTCATTTTATTGGACTAGTTTCTGATGGCGGTGTTCATTCACACATTGATCACCTGAAAGGACTTTGTACCATTGCTGCTAATCAAGGCTTGAAAGAAGTATACATTCATGCATTTACGGACGGACGTGATACGGATCCAAAGGGAGGCTATAATTACTTAGCGGATCTTAATAATCACATGTCAGAAACAACAGGCCAAATAGCCACTGTCATTGGCCGGTATTATGCGATGGACCGTGATAAGCGATGGGAGCGTGTGAAATTAGCCTATGATGTAATGGTACATGGCGTTGGAGAGAAAACAACCGATGTATTAAAATCAATTGAAGATTCCTATAAAGCCGGAGTAACGGATGAGTTTATTAAACCCATTGTGGCAACAGATGCGCAGGGAAAGCCTATTTCAATGATTAAAGATGGTGATGTGGTATTATGCTTTAACTTCCGTACGGACAGAGGCAGGGAAATTACAATGGCGCTAACGCAACAGGATTTTCATGAGCAGAACATGAATAAGCTAAACCTCTATTATGTGACGCTTACAAATTATGACGATTCATTTGTTGGAGTGACGGTGATCTTTGACAAAGACAATCTTCAAAATACATTGGGCGAAATTGTTTCCAAGGCAGGGAAGAAGCAAATCCGCATAGCGGAAACTGAAAAATATCCTCATGTTACTTTCTTTTTTTCAGGTGGGCGGGAGGAGGTTTTCCCAGGAGAATCAAGGATAATGTGCCCTTCACCCAAAGTAGCGACCTATGATTTGAAGCCCGAGATGAGTGCAACCGATATTAAAGACAAGATTATACCTGAGCTGGATAAACGAGAAGCCGATTTTATCTGTTTGAATTTTGCTAATCCTGATATGGTGGGGCACACCGGTGTGTTTGAAGCTGCCGTCAAAGCCTGTGAAACAGTGGATAAATGTAATGAAGAAGTAACAGAAGCGGCTCGCAAAAACGACTATGCCATCATTATTATAGCCGATCATGGAAATGCTGATATGATGGTGAATGACGATGGGTCTCCGAATACAGCTCACACCACTAACCTGGTGCCATGCATTTTAGTAGATGACACATATAATGGAAAACTAAAAGATGGCAAATTGGGCGATCTGGCTCCAACAATTCTCACGTTGATGGGGGTACCAATTCCAAAAGAAATGACCGGAAACGTTTTGTTGGAAATGTAATGCGCAAATTTTATTTTCTTTTTAGCAGTTTTGCATTTCTTCTTTCTTCATGTGATCGAGTGGATCAGCAATATGATAAAGCGTACTTTGACTTTGATAGTTTAATTAATGTTCAGGTGCTGGAGTTGGGTAAAGCCAAAGCGAATTTTAGCAAAAAATCAACTATTGGTAGCAAGAATGATAATTCTTCATTTGTACCCGACAGCTTATCGCTTGCCAATGAACTTGATATTTTTCGCCAACTGGATTTAATTAATAAACCACTCTACCGAAAATCATATAATGTCAAAGTCGGTGAAAAGGATACAAAAAGTAATCTATTGATACGCAGTTATACAGCGAAAACACCATCTCCTGTGCCGTATGTGAAATTATATTACCAATCCTCCCCACTTGATATTAGAAAAATTGAATCGTCGTATCACGAAAAAAATGCATTATATAACACAAGCCGCAAGTTGACTTTGCTATTTGATGATAGTAGTGGATTCGGGCTTTTAAGAGGTTATCAAATTACTGGTACACAAAAAATGATTTTAAGCGATACGGTCTATTTTTCAGTAGAGGTTTCAGTTTCACCGGGCAGCAATTAACCTGTTTTACATTCGTCATTTATACTATTTATGGCCAGGCGCAACACGTTGGAAGAAGGCGAAAAACGCCCTTTAAATAAATCAGGAATTGAAAAGCTAATTGGTGTTTTTCGATTTGTTTTACCTTATCGCTGGACATTTATTATTGGACTTATTGCATTAGGCTTGTCTAGTGGAACGCTTCTATCTTTTCCATTTTTTGCAGGAAAACTACTGGATGTTGCGCAAGGAAAATCTGATTTTATCTTGACCACCATTAACCAGATTGGACTAGCGCTAATTGGAATATTATTGGTTCAAAGTATATTTTCTTTTCTCCGGGTTTACACGTTTACATCGGTCAGTGAACGTACATTGGCAGATCTCCGCCAGCATGTATACGCTAAAATCATTTGGCTTCCCACCTCATTTTTTGATCAGCGAAGAGTGGGAGAGCTGATCAGTCGTATTACCTCCGATGTAAGTACGCTGCAAGACACGTTCACTTTCACCTTGGCAGAATTGCTGAGGCAAGTCCTCATATTACTCATCGGATTACCAATGATATTTATTCTTTTTCCGAGGCTTACCATTTTTATGATACTCACGTTTCCGGTGTTAATATTATCCGCATTATTTTTTGGTCGATTTATTCGAAGGCTTTCCAAAAAAACACAGGACCAACTCGCCGATTCGAACATTATTGTTGAGGAGACATTGCACTCCATTGCTGTAGTAAAATCATTTACCAATGAGGTTTTTGAAATCTTCCGGTATAAAAAATCATTAAATGCGGTGGTGAATACCGCCATTCATGCATCGAAATACAGAGGCGTTTTTATTTCGTTTACTATTGTTGCATTATTTGGAGGAATTGTAGCAGTAAGCTGGTATGGTGCATACCTGGTTCAATCGGGTGAAGTTTCTGTGGGAGACCTTTTCTCGTTCGTTTTATACACTACTTTTATTGGTGGTTCTATTGCAGGACTTGGCGATATCTATTCACAATTACAGCGCTCGGTTGGAGCATCTGAAAGGATTCTTGAAATTTTAGATCATCAGGATGAACATTCTTCAGCCGAACATAACCTGAAATTATCAGGGAAAATTGAGTTTGATCAAGTTCAGTTTTCGTACCCGACACGAAACGATATTACCGTGCTAAAGGGTATTTCATTCACTATACAGCCAGGTGAGAAAGTAGCATTGGTAGGACCAAGTGGATCAGGAAAGTCGACTATTATTAATATGCTGATGAGATTTTATGCTCCTTCCCAAGGTGAGATAAGGGTGGACGGAGTTAATTCATTTCAGTATAACCTTTCAGACTACAGGAGCAATATTGGGATTGTTCCTCAGGAAGTAATTTTATTTGGAGGCACAATTCGTGAAAACATTGCCTATGGGAAAACGAATGCATCAGAAGAAGAAATTATTGATGCGGCTCGAAAAGCCAACGCATGGGAATTTATTGATAGTTTCCCTGAGAAAATGGATACTGTGGTTGGTGACCGGGGAGTAAAACTTTCAGGAGGGCAAAGACAAAGGGTTGCCATTGCACGTGCTATTTTAAAAGATCCTGCCATCTTGGTTTTGGATGAGGCAACAAGTTCGCTGGATATAAAGTCAGAACAGTTAGTACAGGAAGCCCTTGAAAAATTAATGGAAAACCGTACTTCAATAGTTATTGCTCATCGGCTAAGTACCATCCGTAAAGTAGACACAATCCTGGTAATCAAAGACGGCTCCGTTACAGAATCAGGAACTCATACGGAACTTGCTTCTATGAATAATGGTATTTATAGTAACTTGCTTAAGCTACAAGTAGAGATACACTGATTAATGCATAAACCCGAAAGACAGATTCTTAAGGATTATGATCTTAGAACCACCTTGAGCAGGTCAGCAATATTGCGCCTTTTCCTAAACAATTCATTTGCCTTGTCATACGCTGACATCGAACAGGAGTTCACTACCGTATTTGATCGTGTTACGGTCTATCGTACGCTTAAGACCTTCCTGGATAAAGGAGTTATTCACAAGGTACTTGATGATCAGGGGGGTTTAAAGTATGCACTTTGTAGCGTCCTATGTACAACGCGAGAACACCATCATGAGCATGTGCATTTCAAATGTACCAAGTGCGGACAAACCAGTTGCCTGGATGACGTAATTATCCCGATTGTGAACTTACCTAAGGGGTTTGTTGCAGGAGAGGTAAATCTGCTAATCCAGGGAACTTGCGACCGGTGCCAATAGTCGTTTACAATATCTTAGTAATATTATCTCGGCATCAGGTTTAAATGAAATTAATTGTAGATTTACCCCTTGGAGTAAGTGATTAGGTGACACTTTTGGTCAATGATCACTTCTTTTTTGATCAAACCCTGAGAAAGAATAATGCTATTGTTCACGCTGTTTAATGTCGAACTCAATGACGAAACATTTCTGTACAGCGTATTTGGTACAATAATCTCAGTTTTCCTCCTTCTTGATTTAGGGATTTTTAATAAGTCTGCCCATAAAATTTCGCCTAAATCGGCCCTTTATCAGTCCATTTTTTGGGTATTGGTAAGTACCACTTTCGGTTTTCTGGTCTATAAGATGGGTCCTTTCGATGTGGAGGAGGATGGTATTGTTAATAGCGTTTCCGGGTTGGATGCTTCCGTAGAGTACTTCTCTGCTTATCTGACTGAATATGCATTGTCGGTCGATAATATTTTTGTCATTTTACTTATACTCAAATTCTTTAAGGTTAAAGAACAGTATTTCCACAAAGTATTGTTTTGGGGAATTCTTGGAGCTGTGTTTTTCAGAGGCATTTTTATTTTTGTTGGCACCATCTTGATACATCACTTTCATTCAATTCTATACATTTTCGGAGTGTTCCTTATTTACTCAGGCATTAAAATTTATTTTGGTGATGGTGATGATAAAATAGACCCGGAGAAAAATCCGATCCTGAAATTTTGCCGTAAATATCTTCCCATCACTAAAGATGAGATGGGAGGAAAATTCATTACCAAAGTGGATGGTAAGCTAATGTTTACACCTTTGTTTCTGGTTATCGTTTTGATTGAAACTACGGATCTCATTTTTGCCGTGGATTCAATTCCGGCAGCGTTTGCGATAACCACCAATGAATTTATTATTTATACATCCAATATTTTTGCGGTGATGGGCCTCAGGGCCATGTTCTTTCTTCTTTCAGGCATAATTGATAAATTCTATTTATTACAGAAAGGGCTTTCCGTAATTTTATTCTTTATTGGGGCAAAGATGTTGCTCGAAATAGGTAAAGGATCAGATGTGCTTCCGGAAACATTAACGAATATGCCACCGACTCTTTCCTTTATTATTATCATTATTACGTTGACCCTGTCGATTATCTTTTCCATATTAATACCTAAAAAGACAGAGGAATCGGATGAACTTTCTTAAGTTAACTATCTACTTCCGAAAAGAAATTCTGAGGCAGAATTTTCAACAACATGGGTAATGTGAGAAATCGCTGAGGTAAAGAAATGATCACGAAAGTTGGCACTGATTTTAACACGGCTATTAATAACTCCTGCATTTGAAATTTTTCCTGCTCATTCAATTCATGTGATTTTGCTTTTGCGAGCAGGTTCATTAAGTCTTTGCTTTCATGAACTTCCTTGAGTAGCCTGTTTTTATGTGCGCTTGTAACTTTATTCATTCGCGATATAAACTGTTCGCTTACCTGATGGTAATCCTGTTTATTTTGTAAAGAAGTGAGTTGTTCCCAATGCTCCAGTACAAATCCTTCGATGGCCATAAGGCTATTCTCTAAATCATCTTCACTGAATCCGAGGTGGATGCTAAATTTTTTCAGGAAATCCAATTCAGAGTCTTCAACACGCTTGTCAGCCCAAATGGTTAGAATGGCAATTTCGATAAAGTATTTTTTGAGGATCCAGGAATTATTGGTTGGCAGGTTTATTTCTTCGATCGTGATTCCCTCATTAAATATCTTTTTTGCCTCTTTCTTTTTCTCATAGGATAGGTCTGTGCTTTGTAAAAAGAAATCTAAAAGTCTTCTTTCTTCATACTCCACATTTGAATTGGCATGCGCAGCACAGGCAATTACTTTCACAACGGAGAATCGAAGTTCCTCACTTTCATATTTAAAAAAATCAGAAACAATTCGATCTGCATTGGTATGAATCCATTGACCGAAAATAAATACATCCAGAAAGAAGAGACTATTATGGAAAAACTGCGTCCAGAAATTTTTGTTGAACTCGCCAGATCGATCAATACGTTTATCCAGTATTTTTTCGGCTAACTCCAAGGGTGATTTCTTTTTGCCAAACAGTGTCTTTGTGGGTGTTGATAACTCAGGAAAAATAGTATTGTAAAAATTCCCAATTTTTTCAAGACTCTTAAAGATTACCTGACTAAGTTCATCGGCATTATTAATTGATTTTTCATGAAAGAGCAGCGAACTGCTGATGAGGCTCTCAGCTAACAATAGCTTGATCCTGTCTTTTTCATCCCAATCTTCAGATTCCGGAAAATTGGAACTTCCAACGGGCTGTCCGTACATGAGCCCTGTTGGCTGTATCATACGATAAAGAGAATGCTCAGGGTGTGCCGATTCCTTAACGTTGTCGTTGAGATCTCTTAGAATATCTTTTCGAAATTCGAGATACTCTTTAAGCCAACCTTTTTCACTTGGGTTCATTGAGATTATCGTTATCCACAGAGAAAATTACAATTTTTATTAAGCATTATAAAGACTACTGAAGGTGCTGCCATCCCTTTTTTTCAATGGCTTTGAATGAAGCTTCAACTTTCCTGCGCAGATTAACCTTAAAGCTATCCAGTTTTTTTGCAATCAATTTATTTTCAGTACCCAATATTTGGGCAGCTAATATGCCTGCATTTTTTGCGCCATTTAAAGCTACAGTGGCAACGGGCACTCCGCCCGGCATTTGAAGAATAGAGAGTACTGAATCCCACCCATCAATTGAATTGGAAGATTTAATAGGTACCCCTATCACGGGAAGTGAGGTGAGTGATGCAATCATGCCAGGTAAATGAGCTGCCCCTCCAGCTCCTGCAACGATAACCTTTAATCCGCGCTTTCGGGCCGTTGTGGCGTAATCCATCATTCGATGTGGAGTTCTGTGTGCTGATACGATTGTGAGTTCGAAGGGTATCTTCAATTCATTCAGCATCTCTGCGGCTTCTCTCATCACGTTAAGATCAGATTGGCTTCCCATAATGATTCCTACTGTGGGTTTACTCATGCTTTTACTTTCAGTGTTTGCTTTACAAAGTTGGCTTTCTTTTTCAAACTTTCCAGATCTTCATCAACAAGAGTGACATGCCCCATTTTTCGAAATGGTTTCGTTTGCTTTTTACCATATAAATGAACGTGAACTCCTGGCATCGACAATACTTCGTTCAGCCCTTCATATCGTGCGAGACCGGAGAAGCCTTCTTCACCCAGGAGGTTTACCATCGCGCTGGGTGCAGTGCAAGTGGTATTACCGGGAGGTAAACCGAGAATGGCACGTAAGTGTTGTTCATATTGTGACGTTACGTTGGCCTCAATAGATTGATGCCCGCTATTATGCGGACGAGGAGCCACTTCGTTGACGAGCACTTTATCATCGTTGGTAACAAACATCTCAACGGCTAAAATACCAACCAACCCAAGGGCATCGATAACATGCATCGCAATTTCTTTTGCTTGTATTGATATATCAGTCTTTAATTCTGCTGGTGAAAATAGATACTCAACCAGGTTTGCTTCCGGATGAAATACCATTTCTACAGCGGGGTAAACAGCTATTTCACCTGCCTCATTACGCGATACAATTACCGAAATTTCTTTTTCAAAATGGATTAGCTTTTCCAACAGGCCAGGGGCGTCAAAAGCTTTTGAAAAATCCTCTTTGCTTCTGAGTACTTGCACGCCCCGGCCATCGTACCCCTCACGACCAAGTTTATTTACAGCAGGTAAATAGGATTCATGTTTGGCAACCTCTGATTTGTTGTTTACCAATATGAATTCAGCGGTTGGAATATGATGGTCTTTGAAAAACTGTTTTTGTTTTCTTTTATCCTGAATGAGCTCAATAATGGAGGGTTGAGGAAAGACTTTTTTTCCCGCTTTTTCGAGATCAGCCAATGCTTGGGTATTCACATTTTCAATCTCTATAGTTATCAAATCACAATGCTGACCAAAGTCCCATACCGTTTGGTAGTCAGTCAGTTTGCCACAGGTGAAAGGGGCAAGTTGATAACAAGGTGCTTGCGGATCTGGATCTAATACCGAAAAGTTGATGTTGAGATC
>JAHEMS010000510.1 GCA_024643595.1 Bacteroidota bacterium | reverse complement strand
TAGCAGGGCCGACTTTTCAAGCTCAGCGATTTTTACCATTCGATTTTGCTCATCCAGTTCATACTCCATCATCATGGCCTTTTGGGTAATCTCCCAGTTTACAAGTGAATCTTTGAGCTCAGTAAATTTTTTATGATAGCGATAAGCCAGCGGATAGTTACCAAGGGCTTCGTATGTTTTGGCCAACCCCCCATAAGATTCTTTCAGCACTTCACGTGAGTTTAATTCACGACTTTCATTTTCAGCATTGATGAATGACTCCTCCGCTTTTTTATAATCCTTTTTGAGCAGGTAAATAGAGCCTTTGATACGGTTGTTGTACGAATTTAGGCTGCGATCCATAATGCGCTTTCCTATTTCGTTCGACTTATCAAGATAGAACAGGGCACTGTCTAATTGCCCTTCCTGCATAAAAATTAATCCCTGCGAGTTATAATTGTAACTAAGCAACTGATCGATGCCCAGGGAGTCGGCTATTTGCGCACCACGTCTCGCCAACTGATGTGCCTTTTCCAGGTACTGGTTAGTGATGGCGTAAATCCAGGTGACGTTACCATACAAAGAGGCGATGCTGCGCATATCCTTCTTCTTCTCATAAATGGCTAATGCTTGTAGTTGATAGCGCAGCGCTTTATCATATTGCTTAAACCCCAACGTATTGGTGTTGCCCAGTACCCGATAAACGTTTGCCATCGCCAATGAATCATGAAGTTCTTCAGCCAGCGATAGTGATTGTGTTGAAAACTCTACCGATCGCGCATAATTGCTTTGGCGAAATTCATATTCGCCCAATCGGTTAAGCGCCAGCATTTCGCCTCGTTTAAAATTAATCTTTCTCGAAAGCTGTAATGCCTCTGCTGCATATTGTTGGGATAGCGGTGGGCGGTAGGTCAGAAATTTTTTGGAGAGTTCGCATAGAAAATAGACGTGTGCAGTATCTTTTGGAGATTTTTGTAAACGACTCGTCAGGCTATCGATGGATGATTGTTGGGCAAACAAAAGAATAGCCGAAAGACTAAAGGCCAGCGTGAGCAGCCAATGGGATTTATGAAACGATAGATAATGTTTATAATACGCACTCATTCTGTTAAGAGAACCGCCAATCATAGTTTGTATTAGGTCTGATAAAAGTCGCGATAAATTTTATAGACAGCAATCGCATTGGGTCGCTTCTGCACAATTGATGCCAGAACAGCGCCAATGGCTTGTTTTTAACGCAGTTGTATTTTGAAAGTAAAAGAATATTTCAACGTTTGTCAAAATAACCGCTGAGATCCATATCAGCCCCGCGTGGATATTTGATCTTTTTTAAATTTCAAATTAGCGTTATATTTTAATCAATGTGCTGAAATCAATAACCCCTCTCCACCACCCAACCCTGTTGACATGACCAAACGAATTACTTCGCCACAAATATTGTGGACTTTTTTTGTGCTTATTTCCATATTACTCAGTTGTAGTCCACCAAAAGATGACGAAAGCAAATATAGCGGGGCGCTTTTTAACGAAAACATAAGAACCACCGATCCCTTAACGGCTGAAGAAGAGCGGCTTGGTTTTAAACTTCCCCCTGGTTTTGAAATTCAGCTCTTTGCATCTGAGCCCGATATTGACAAGCCCATTAACATGACCTTCGATGCAAAAGGAAGAATGTGGGTTACGCAGTCTTTTGAATATCCGTTTCCTACACCAACGGGCGCTAAAAGCACCGATAAATTAACCATTCTGGAAGACACAGATCATGATGGTAAAGCAGATAAGTTTACACCAGTATTTGATACACTAAATATTCCTATCGGGGTGCTTCCGGTGGAGGATGGCGTGCTTGCCTTCAGTGTACCTGATATTTTTAAATTCACTGATACAAACGGAGACCGGAAACCTGATAACAGTAAGGTATTGTATGGGCCATTCGGATTTCAGGATACCCATGGCATGGTGAGTAACTTCGTGCGTGGTTATGATGGTTGGGTTCATGCCTGTCATGGTTTCACCAACTTCTCAAAAGTGGCTGGTGCCGATGGCGATTCGATCACGCTTGTTTCTGGCAATACTTTTCGTTTTCGCCTGGACGGAAGCCGTGTAGAACAAATGACCTTTGGCCAGGTGAATCCTTTTGGTTTGGCCTATGACGAGAACGGATACATTTACTCAACAGACAGTCATACTTCTCCTTTACATCAGTTGATACGAGGAGCGGATTATCCGCATTTTTCCAAACCGGAAATCATGGCGTTTGGACCGGATATGAAGTCGTTCGAGAATGAAGCCACGGCACTGTGCGGTATTGCCTATTATGGCGATACCAGGTTTCCGAAAGAGTTTCAGGGAAATTTTTTCATTGGCGATGCCGTGAGTTCGCGGGTACACCGATACACCTGGGAGAATAAAGGCTCCTCCCCGGCAGGTAAGTCTGAGATCGATTTTATCAAAAGTGCCGATCCATGGTTCAGACCAGTGAACATTAAGCTCGGTCCTGATGGCGCTCTTTATGTTGCCGACTTCTACAATGCCATCATTGGCCATTATGAAGTGCCGCTCGGTCATCCAAAACGCGATAAAATGCGCGGAAGAATCTGGCGCATTACCTACAAAGGAGATCATCATGATGTAGCTGATTTAACCGCTGCTAATATTCAGGAATTGATTAACGCGTTTGATCAGGATAACATTACTACACGTATGGGTGCTGCAGATCAGCTTGCAGATCGAATGGGTGAAGAAGCGATTGAACCACTTAAGGCCGTATTAAATGAGACGGGAACAAGCGCGATTAAATACAGCCATACGCTCTGGGTGTTATATCGTCTGGGGGCATTGAATGAATCCATTTTGAAAACAGCGCTCACCA
>JAHEMS010000086.1 GCA_024643595.1 Bacteroidota bacterium | reverse complement strand
TCACTATAACCTTACAATTGGGTAAAAACCATTTGCAAAGCACAGAGATCGGAATTGAAACACCTGTATCTGACGGAAGATCTGAATCCGATCTATCAAGGATCTATTTACTGAGCGAAGATGAAACGAATAACGACACAGAGGATGGCTTTCATGGAGACATTTCAACCCCGTTATTATTGCTGGTGGATGACAATCCCGAAATGCTAAATTTTGTTTCGAATACCTTGAAAAATAGCTACAATATAAACACCGCATCCAATGGACTTGAGGCATTAAAAATAGCAAGGACTCAAATCCCTGATTTGATTGTAACTGATATAATGATGCCCGAAATGGATGGATATCAATTTTGTGAAGCATTGAAGCAAGATCAAAAAACCAGCCATATTCCCGTGATCATGCTAACCGCTAAGGCTTCCTCTAACAGCGAGCTAAAAGGCTTTAAAACTGGCGCAATTCATTACATTACAAAACCCTTCAACCCATCTTTACTCGAAATTCGGATCAAAAATATTTTTCTTGCACAGGCACAACTAAAAGAGCGAATCCTTAATAACGAAACCTTAAACCTTGATCCGAAGCATGTGGTGATTACCTCCGCAGATGAGGACTTTCTCAAAAATACTGTGGCCTGTATCGAACAACACATGGCTGATTCGAACTTTCAGGTTGACGATCTATGCCGTGAACTCGGGTTGGGGAGGATGCAGTTGTATAGGAAGTTAAAAGGCCTTATTGGACTCTCGGCAAATGAGTTTATCCGGTCTATTAAATTAAAGCGAGCAGCTCAACTAATCAAGCAACAAAAACTAACAATTGCTGAAATAACCTATATGGTGGGTTTTAATGACCTTCACTATTTTAGACAATGTTTCAAAAAACAATTTGGAGTTAATCCTTCTGAATACAAAGTGGACGAGGTTAATGGCTGATATTTCAAAAAAAACAGTGATTTGAGCCCCGAAAAGCTGTTTGTAACAAATACCCCTCTTCAAAGGGAAATTTGCCAATCCTCCATACTTAATTGATTTACTATTATTGATTTCGAAAAACTAAACAAATGATTCTATGGTATTTACTAAAAACTACAGAATAAAATCAATTAATAAACAATCTTTGTTTATTGAAAAAGCAGTTAATAACTAAACCAAACTAAAAAATGATGAAAAAACTCTACACAAAATTGAGTTTCACAGCGTTGTTGCTGTTTCTCAGCGCATCATTAGTGATGGCCCAAAACCGTTCGGTTTCCGGGAAAATTACTGATGATGCCGGAATGGCAATTCCTGGTGTGAACGTATTAGTAAAAGGTACTTCCGCAGGTACGGTGTCAGATGGCGATGGCGCTTACACCCTGTCAGGAGTAAGCGACAATTCTATCCTGGTTTTCAGTTTTATAGGATATGTTACTACGGAAGTAACAGTCGGTTCACGAACTTCAGTGGACATCACGTTAGAATCAGACCTAACCTCACTTGAAGAGGTTGTTGTTGTCGGCTACGGTGAACAAAAGAAAAGCCTAACCACGGGTGCGATCTCTTCCGTTAAAAGTGACGAGTTGGTAAGCATCTCAAATGGTCAAATCCAACAGGCCTTACAAGGTCGTGTTGCTGGTGTTTTGGTTACACCTAATTCTGGAAGCCCTGGATCAGCTACCCGCGTGATTATTCGCGGTAATGGATCAAATGGCGATGCAGGACCACTCTATATTATTGATGGTGTGCGGATGCGGGGTGGTGGTGCCTTGGATTATATCAATCCTAATGACATTGCCTCTATGGAAGTTTTGAAGGATGCTGCATCTGCTGCCATCTATGGAGCTGAAGGTGCCAATGGAGTTATCATCATCTCAACAAAACAAGGTAAATCAGGAGTTTCTACTGTTAATTATTCAGGACAATGGGGAAGCCAGTCTGTCCGTCCCGATATCATGCCAGTGATGAATGCAACTCAATATATTGATTATATGGAAGAGGCCAATGTTGGTGGACGTCCAACAGCAGGTGATATTCCTGCTAATGGTGGTACTGACTGGATGGATGTAACATTTGCACCAGCACCGCAACAAAGTCATTCTATTGATTTTTCGGGAGGAACAGATAAATCGAGTTTCTTCTTAGGTACTTCATATTTTACACAAGAAGGTATTGTGGGCGGATCAAAATCTTCTTTTGATCGGTATACTCTACGCGCAAATACCAGCTTCCAAATAAATGATTGGTTAAAGATTGGAGAGAATCTAACATACTCTTCTATGGATCGGAGAGGTTTAGCAGAAGATGATGAATATGGTGGAGTAATTCAAAGCGCCATTCAGTTGGATCCGCTTACCCCTATTCGTTATACTGGTGCATTACCACCGCATATGATAACTGCGATTAATAATGGTTATAATCCTACGAAAGATGCAGATGGTCTTTATTACGGAACTTCCAATTGGGTACAAGGTGAAAATGGTAACCCGCTTACCCGCTTTGACATTGCAAAAGGGAAAACAAACCAGAGACGATTAATCGGAAACGTTTATATGGACATCACCCCTTTCAAAGGGTTTAAATTTACTTCCAGAGCAAGCTTAATAAGTGATGCAAATCAGCAACACGGCTGGAATCCTACTTATTGGTTTAGCAACGAACGTTTAAATACAGTTGCAAACGGTAATGATAACTGGTCGTCCTATACTACTTTCTTATTTGAAAATTTTGCATCCTACAACAGTAATGTGGGTGATCACGGCTATACTGTAATGGTAGGTCAGGCGATCCAGCAAGAAGAGTGGAACGGTGTAGGTGGTTCTTATGTAGGACTATTCAGGGAACAAGATAAGTGGTCATATGCGAATGACGTTCCAGACGATACGGATCGAATTTACTCATACAACGGAACTAGAGGACTGGCTTCATTTTTTGGAAGGGTCTCTTATGATTATCAGGGAAAATACATTTTCAATGCAACTCTGCGAGCAGATGGATCTTCCATGTTAGCGGATGGCAACCAATGGGGAACATTCCCTTCTGTTTCTGGAGGCTGGATTATTTCCCGCGAAAACTTTTATGGTGGCCTGTCCAATACAGTTGGCTATTTTAAACTTCGTGCGAGCTGGGGACAAAATGGTAGTTTGTCAAATCTAAATCCAGGTCAGTGGCAAAACAGCATCTCTACTAATATCGCTGGAAATATCCAGTATGCAGATGCCAATGGAAACTATGTTTTTGGAGCGGCTTCCAATAAAATTCCTAATCCGGAATTAACTTGGGAAACCTCTGAACAAATAGATATTGGATTCGATACCAAACTTTTGGGTGATCACTTAAGTTTTTCTTTTGATTACTTCAAAAAGACAACCAAGGATTTATTAGCTCCTGGATTAGCTCCTGCGATTGCTGGTATTCCGTTGGAGATTATTAATGCTGGTACAGTTGTTAATAAAGGATTGGAATTCGAACTAAACTACACAAACAAGGTTGGTGATTTTACCTATGAATTAGGTGGTAACTTAAGTACACTTGATAACGAAGTGACTGGTCTGAACAATGGCGCACAAGCACCAGCTGGAGCAAACATTTCAGGTAACTGGACAAATGCTACCGGATTTGAGGTTGGGCAGCCTGCATGGTATTTCAAAGGCTACAAAACGGATGGAATATTCCAAAACCAAGCTGAAGTTGATGCCTATCTAGCAGACGGATTGACCGGTTACACACCACAACCTGGTGACGTTCGTATTATTGATAGCAATGAAGACGGAGTTATCAGTTCAGCAGACTTTGTGAAAATAGGAAATCCAAATCCTAAATTAATGTATGGTATTCGTGCAAAAGCAGGATACAAAGGATTTGACCTTTTGGTATTCTTGCAAGGAGTTGCTGGAAATGATGTGCTAATGGGTTATTCCCGTACAGACCGTGCCCTCGCCAACAAACCTGAATTTTTCTATACCGATCGTTGGACTGGAGAAGGTTCTACCAATGACTGGTTCAGACCAACCACTACTGGTTTTGTCTATTCAAGTGATAAATTGGTTTTCAATGGATCTTTTGCACGCGTTCGTCAATTGCAACTTGGATATACTTTACCACAGACTATTTTATCAAAAGCACGTGTGAAGAACCTAAGAGTGTATGTATCACTGGATAACTTTTTTACCTTTACTAAGTACCCTGGGTTAGATCCTGAAGCTGGTACAGGAAGAAACAATAGTTATGGTATCGATAGAGGAATCTATCCTATTCCAAGAAGAGTAATAGGTGGAGTATCTCTTTCCTTTTAAGAGTAAAAAAATGATTTTTGAGAAACAATTTATGAGAAGTGTTGTTCCTATTTAGAACCCTTCTTTGTCTTAAAAAAAAACAACTATGAAAAACAATTCAATATTCAAAAAACTGACACTTACGATCCTGGCAATGGGAATTGCTTTTTCCTGTACGGATTTTCTGGATCAGGAAGTGAATGGGCAATTGGCAGATGCTGACTTTTATCGAACAGATAATGATGCCATGGCGGCAACAGCGGCAGTATATGATCAATTATCCAATTGTTACACCAATGTTTGGGCTAGCATGTATTTAATTCGTCAGATTTATTCAGATGAGAGTAATGCTGCCGGTGGTGATGCAAATGACCAGGCTGGGTATCAGCAACTGGACGATTTCGCCCATGATTCACAAAATGACCAAATTAGTGGCGTATGGACAAGACTTTGGAGCACCATTAATCGCGCTAATAACGTCATTAATTTGGTACCCAATGACAATGCACTTCGCGATAGGCTTATTGCTGAATCAAAAGCCTTACGTGCCTATGTGTATCTTGATCTGGTATCCTTCTGGGGTGATGTTCCGCTTCTATTAGCTTCGCCTGTTCCATCTGAATTACCGAATGCAGTACGGGTTCCGAAATCAGAAATCTATGCGCAAATGGAAAAGGACCTAACAGAAGCTATCGCGGTTTTGCCACTTAAAAGTGCTTATAGTGCTGGTGATAAATTCAGATGGTCAAAAGGTGCTGCACAAGCGTTACTTGGTAAAGTCTATCTTTATCAGGAAAAATGGTCCGATGCAGCTGCTATTTTTGAAACTGTAATAACCTCAGGAGAATTTGGCCTAATGAATAAGCAATCATGGGCTTTTGATAAAGGTGGTGAGTTTGGAAAAGAGTCACTATTTGAAATTTCTCAAGTAACATCACAAGCTTATGATTGGGGAAATTATCCATGGGGTAATAACGTGGAAGCCAATATCATTCTTCAACTTATGGGCCCACGTGCCGATCCACCTGCAAACTATCAACCTGTACCAGGAGATACGCTAGTAGCTGGCTGGGGTTTTAATCTACCAACTGCAAAAATCGGAAATGCTTTTGTTGCTGCGGGTGATAATACTAGAAGACGTGAGTCCTTAATGTCCATTCAGGAGTTGAAAGATGCCGGTGGAAATTGGGGAACCGGAGTTTGGGATGAAGAAGGATTTGTACGCAGAAAATACGGTTCATTCAATACACAAAATGGTGGACCTGTTGGTGAATTGAACTATGGTACCGACTGGCAAGTGCTGCGCTATGCGGACGTATTATTAATGGCCGCTGAAGCAAACTTTAGAAACAATAATGAAGCTAAAGCACATCAGTATTTGAATCTGGTACGTCAGCGTCCTGGCACTAACTTACCTGCAATCACACCAAGTGGCACTGCATTGTTTGATGCCATTGTTCGTGAACGTTTCTTAGAACTTTGTTTTGAAGGTCACCGCTTCGTAGACTTAGTACGTTGGGGATTGGCCGCTTCAGAGATGTCTGGAGAAGGCTTCGTTGCTGGAAAGCACGAATTATTGCCTATACCAAACAATGATATTGTTTCGACTAAGATGGTTCAAAATCCTGGTTACTAATTAGGTTTGATTTAGTTTTAATATTGAAAAAGACTGCCTGGTAGGCAGTCTTTTTCTTTTCTAATATGATCTGTTTACATTTCAGTAAGAATCCATTACTATGAAGACTTTACCGAAACTCTCTTTATTATTATTTTCTATCGTCTTCATCCAATGTGAGCAAGAGGTTAAACAATTCTCTAAACTCTCTTCCCGAAAGACCAACATTGAATTCGAAAACACACTAGTTGAAACCATGGATCTCAACATCTTCACCTATGATTATATTTATAATGGTGGTGGTGTGGCTGTAGGAGATATCAATAATGATGGGTTAGTTGATATTTATTTTTCCGGAAATACAGTTGAGAATAAACTCTATTTAAATAAAGGGGAATTTGAATTTGAAGACATTACGGTAAAGGCAGGTGTAGCTGGTCATGATGGATGGAAAACCGGTGTAACCATGGCCGATGTTAATGGTGATGGGTTATTAGATATCTATGTCTGTTATTCCGGCTTAAAAACAAGCGATCGTCAAAACCAATTGTTCATCAATAAAGGTGGGGCCCTTCCCGTCTTCGAAGATCAAGCAAAAGTCTATGGTGTTGATGCCGCATTTACATACTCTACTCAGGCTAATTTTTTTGACTATGACAAAGATGGTGATCTAGATTTATTGTTAGTCAACCATGGTGTTGATTACCATTCGTCTTTCGGAAATGCAATGCGAAATATTAATAAAAGGCATCCAGAATTTGGGAATCAATTGTTCCGAAATGATGGCGAACGTTTTACAGACGTAAGTGAAGCGGCAAATATTTTGGGCGGTTGGCTAAACTATGGCCTCAGTGCAAGTGTGTCTGATATCAATGGGGATGGCTTTCCTGATATTTACGTATCGAATGATTTTGATCAACGTGACTTTTTATATGTCAATAAAGGCGATGGTACGTTTTCCGAATCCCTAAAAGCATCATTTGGTCACATTTCTAAATTTACAATGGGGACAGATTTTTCCGATTTTAATAATGATAATCTTCCCGACCTTATTACCCTAGATATGCTACCGGAGGATAATTACAGGCAGAAACTATTGAAAGGACCTGATAATTTTGAAAAGTACAATTTTTTTGTATCGCGCGGTTTTCACAATCAACAAATGCGTAACATGCTGCAGCTAAACATGGGTGCCGATAAAGACGGTAACATCTTGTTTAGTGAAATTGGTCAACTCGCTGGGATATCGATGACCGATTGGAGCTGGGCTCCCCTATTTGCCGATTTTGATAATGATGGCTTTAAAGATCTTTTTATATCTAATGGTTATTATCGAGATTTTACAAATCTTGATTTTCAAAAATATGATTTTGAAAATGCGAGACAACAATTGGAACGTGAAGGAAAAAATCTAACTACTCCTGAAGGGAAAAAATTCATCTTTGAATTAGTCAATAAGATGACACCTATTAAAGTAAGCAATTATGCATTCCGAAATACCGGAAAACTTACTTTCGAAAATAAAACAAAGGACTGGGGTCTCGAAGAGCTTACGCTGACCAACGGAGCAACTTACGCTGACTTAGATAATGATGGGGATTTGGACCTCATTACAAATAATATAAATGAAAAAGCGGGTTTATTCAGAAACAATGCAGAGCAATTAGCTAACGTTAACTATATCAAGATAAAGTTAGTTGGAACGTCAAAAAATAAATTTGGTGTAGGTGCAAAAGTCTATCTTAAAACTGATACAGGAGACCAGTTTCTGGAATTTTATCCGTCAAGGGGTTATCTTTCTTCCGTAGACCCAACACTTCATTTTGGTCTCGGCAAAAGTACCAGTGTAAAGCAAATAAAAGTCATCTGGCCGGATGAAAAAGTGTCAACAATTACAAACCCCAAAATAAATTCAATTTTGGAAGTAAAAAATGATGAAGCTACATCAGACTCTTCACCTCTTCCAAACAGTACAGCGCCAATTTTTCATCCAGTAACACCCGATAGTATCGGTCTAACGTTTAAGCATATTGAAAATTCTTTTATTGATTTTAGAAGTGAACGTTTGCTTCTTTCACAACTATCACAACAAGGTCCTTGTACTGCGGTGGGTGATGTTAATCAAGATGGCATTGATGACATATTTATAGGTGGAGCGTTGGGGCAAGCAGGTGTATTATACTTTCAAAATGAAAATGGTACGTTTATTAAATCCAGCATCAATCCATGGGAAACAGACAAAGACAGTGAAGATGTAGACGCATTGTTTTTTGATAGCGATAACGATCAGGATTTGGATCTCTATATCGTTAGTGGAGGAAACGAGTATCCTGTTGACTCGGATAAATATGCTGATCGATTGTATGTGAATGATGGCAAGGGTAACTTTAAAAAATCGATTGGTTCTATTCCTTCACGAAAAGGTGGAGGAAGTTTTGTAACCGTTGGAGATTATGATAACGATGGCGATCAAGATTTATTTGTTGGTGGATGGTCCATCCCCCGATCCTATCCAATGGCTGTGAATAGTTTGCTTCTAAAAAATGAATCAACAAAAGACAAACCATCTTTTATTGATATCACCAACCAAATATTTCCGGATTCGAAAACCTTGGGAGTATTGCATGATGGTATCTGGAGTGATTATGATAACGATGGAAAAATTGACCTCATCACCGTAGGGCATTGGCAGGCAATTCGAATATTTAAGAATACGGGTCAAAACCTTACCGAAGCTACGCGCGATGCAGGTCTACTTGATACAAATGGATTTTGGAATACAATTGTAACAGGCGATTTTGACAACGATGGAGATGATGACCTTGTGGTCGGTAACATTGGTCTTAATTCTGAATTTAAGCCTTCCGTAAAAGAACCTCTTCATATGTACTGGAATGATTTCGATAGTGACGGAAAGTTAGATCCCATTATTAGTCAATACTATGATGGTATTGAATATCCTATCGCTACGCGTGATGAGTTACTAAGTCAGGTAGCAACTATGAAAAAGAAATACACGAGGTATTCCCAATATGCAACTGCAACTCTTTCAGATGTAATTGATCAGAACGGTAAATTCAATAAGGAAAAAGTTGTGATGATGCAATCCATGTATTTTGAAAACCTAGGAAATGCCTCCTACAGTGGTTCCGCTCTTCCCTTGGAAGCACAGTTTGCCCCAGTGCATGCAATTCTGACGGGCGATTTTAATGGCGATCAATTCAAAGATATTATTGTAGCTGGCAATTTTACAGGATACCGAGCTGAATATGGGCCATTTGATGCAAGTCTAGGTGTTCTTCAAACGGGAAATGGTAAAGGCCAGTTTAAAACAATTCATCAAGAGCAAAGTGGCATCCGAATAAAAGGGGATGTTCGCAAGCTTGAACAAGTGGCGAGTAGTAATGGAAAAAAATACATCCTCGCAGGTCGTAACAATGACACCGTTGTGATACTTGAGTTTAAATAGACTTTTAGTAATTGGAAATTACTTTTCAAGTTCTTCAAGCCACTAAATTCTTTTTTTAGTGGTTGAATTCTATCATTATTGCAAATCAACTATACCAACAAAAATCTTTATGTATGGCTGAACTAACCGAAGTGTTTTACCTTTAGTGAAAATATAAACCCTATGCTTCAAAATATTGATCCAACACAAACCCAATCGTGGCAAAAACTTGAAATGCATTTTCTCATGATGCAGGCTATGCACATGCAGGAAATGTTTCAGGAAGACTCCGATCGTTTTAACAAATACAGTATTCAGTTCAACAATATTCTTGTCGACTACTCGAAAAATATTATCAATGATGAAACCGTTTCCATGCTCTGTGATTTGGCAAAGGAAGTTGAATTGGATCTTGCGATCCAATCTATGTTTAAAGGAGATAGTATTAACAGGACCGAAAACAGAGCCGTCCTACATACTGCTTTACGAAACCGTACGAATGAACCAATCATAGTTGACGGTAAGGATGTAATGCCAGAAATAAATTCTGCGTTATCTCAAATGAAACATTTCACAGAAAGGGTAATAAGCGGGAATTGGAAAGGGACTACCGGTAAAGCGATTACAGATATCGTAAATATCGGTATTGGTGGCTCCGATCTTGGTCCTTATATGGTAACGGAAGCACTAAAACCATATTGGAAAAATATCATTCCTCACTTCGTCTCCAATGTAGATGGAACCCACCTTGCAGAAACACTTAAAAAGCTTAATCCCGAAACAACATTATTTATAATTGCCTCTAAAACGTTTACCACTCAGGAGACCATGACCAATGCGGAGTCTGCTCGTAATTGGGTTGTGAAAAATTTAGGTAACAATGCCGATGTTGCGAAACATTTTGTGGCGGTTTCAACAAATACTGAAAAAGTAAAAGAGTTTGGTATTGATCCTGCGAACATGTTCGTTTTTTGGGATTGGGTTGGCGGCCGATATTCGCTGTGGTCTTCTATCGGATTATCAATTGCCTGCACCATTGGTTTTGATAATTTTGAGAAACTGTTGGATGGCGCCCATGCTATGGACAACCATTTCAAAAAAGAGCCATTCGAAAAAAACATACCCGTATTGCTTGCCCTCATTGGCATTTGGTATACTAATTTTTTTGCCGCTTCATCAGAAGCAATTCTTCCATATGACCAATACTTACATCGATTTGCCGCCTATTTTCAACAGGGAAATATGGAAAGCAATGGCAAGTTTGTTGATCGGAGTGGTCAGCC
>JAHEMS010000509.1 GCA_024643595.1 Bacteroidota bacterium | reverse complement strand
AAGAAAGTCAAAGCTCAAATCATCACAGATACAGATCTACATTTCTTCAGAAAATAAAACGGATTCGGTACAACAAATAATTCAGCCGTTGGCTTCGAGAATTCAGGAAGGAAAGCTACCCAACGGAAATACTTTTATTTTACGAATGGGTACCGATTCGCTTTCCACAGAAACAATTCAACATCATTTTAAAAAGTCACTTATTCAAAAGGGATTCGAAATTTCATTCCAAGTAAAACACTCTTCATTCATTCCTAACCCAATGGAAATGTCTCGAAGAAATTTTTTCAGATCGTCCGAAGAGGATAAAAAAGAAGAGTTATCGGCGCAGCAAATTTTTTCTAACATCATGTATTCTGAGGTTGTCCGATTTGATCCAGCTCATCGCTATTCGGTTGTGATGAATGACTTTCGGCATATCCTTTTAAGGGAAATTACTCCTCAAATATTGTTCTCTGTCTTCCTTACACTACTCACAACAGCAGCCTTCGCAATTATGTATCGAAGCATACGTACTCAGCAAAAGTTAATGGAATTAAAGAATGATTTCATCAGCAACATCACCCATGAGTTGAAAACACCCATCACGACGGTAGGTGTTGCAATTGAAGCCATCAAGAATTTTAAAGCCATTGACGACCCTACACTTACTCATGAGTATCTTGAAATCGCGCAAAACGAATTGAGCCGCCTTTCCATTTTAACAGATAAAATTCTCAAAACAGCCATCTTCGAAAACAAGGGGATTGAATTTCAGTCAGAACCAATTGAGATGGATAAACTGATCGACCAGGTTCTGGGATCTATGAAACTCGTCTTGGAGAAACAACAGGCAAAAGTAACTTTCAAAAAAGAGGGTCAGAATTTTTTATTAATGGGCGGGAGTGTTCATCTGACAAGCGTTGTCTATAATTTGTTGGATAACGCTTTAAAATATAGCCTTATCAACCCGGATATACTGATTACTTTAACCGCGGAAGATCCGCAGATTACTTTATCTGTTAGGGATAACGGTATTGGAATTACTTCGGAATATAAAACAAAAGTCTTTGAGAAATTTTTCCGTGTGCCTACTGGTGATGTCCACACTATTAAAGGCTATGGATTGGGCTTAAGCTATGTTAAAAGTGTTGTAAAAAGTCATCGTGGCAATATCAAAGTGGAAAGCGAACCTGGTAAAGGAAGTAATTTTATTATAACCTTACCCCGACAGATCTCATGAGCAAAGTCAAAATTCTTTACGTTGAAGATGAACCCTTCCTGGGGCGCATCGTGAAGGAAAGCCTCGAAGTTCGCGACTTTGAAGTACGCATGGTTACCGATGGCAAGTTAGTGCTATCCGCTTTTTTAGAAATGAAGCCTGATATATGCGTTTTGGATATTATGCTTCCTAATCAGGATGGCTACACCATCGCAAAGAATATCCGGCAGCACAATATTTCTACACCAATTATTTTTGTTACCGCTAAAACACAAACTGATGATTTGGTGAAGGGTTTTGAGGTTGGTGGCAATGATTATTTAAGAAAACCTTTCAGTATGGAAGAACTCATCGTTCGAGTAAACAACCTTTTGCAACTAACTCAAAAAATTGCCAGCAGTGGAAAGGAAAGGATTTCGCTGGGGCAGTTTGAATTTGTGCCTCAGCGCTACGAATTAAGGAAAGAGAACATGACAAAAAAACTCTCAGCGCGTGAGGCAATGCTGCTGCAGGTGCTTTGTGAAAACAAAAATGCAGTAGTGTCGCGCAAAGATCTCCTGATGAAAGTCTGGGGTGATGATTCGTTTTTTAACTCCCGCAATATGGATGTATATATAACCAAGCTGCGTGACTATTTAAAGGAAGATCCGACTATCGAGATCATTACTATTAAAGGCGTGGGTTATCATTTTGCCGTTGGCTAGTAATTTTTTTACCTCGCCATTACCAGTATTCTTTCATTTTTTGCCTTACAAAAGAAACACTTCTAGCCAGTTGATCCATCCCTTCTACTCCATCTTCAATACTGATCCATCCATTGAATCCAACCCTCTTCAACTCGTTAAATATTGCGTCGTAATTATTCAATCCTTTACCAATTTCGCCATGACTTAATCTTCTGGCATAACCGGCAGCTGCTCCTTCTTCCTTACGCAAATCCTCAATAGTACCTTCTTTCAAATAACGGTCACTGGCATGCATGGTTACCACACGGCTTGACACCCGATATAGCAATTCAAGCGGATCTTCCCCTGCTAAGTAGGTATTGCTGGGATCGTAATTTACTCCAAAGTTCGGATGCTGAATACTATCCACCAACGCACAAAACACATCCATCTTCTGGGCGAACTCAGGATACTGCCAAAAGTCATCTTTATAATGATTTTCTAGCATGAGTGTAATGCCTCGGTCCTGTGCATATGGCAAACATGTTTCAATACATTCTGCTGCCAGCTTCACGCCTTCTTCAAGGTGAAGTTCTGGCCTACGCTGTCCGGAAAGAACACGACAGAATGAACCACCCAGTGTATAGGTCATATCAATCCATCGCTTCTGTTTGACAATTTCGTTTTGGCGAAAATTTTTATCAGGGTGTGTAAAGTCAGGAGAACAGCACATCATGGGAATTACTTTACCATGATCTTCTACTTGCTTTCGAAATCGCAACCAGTTGGATTTATCTTCCATTTCCAGAAATCCAGCATACCATTCCAGGCCATCAATGTCTAACTGAACGGCAAGGTTAATCCATTCAGAAACGGTCATGGTTCCATCCTTGCATAAAGCTTGCATAAATGCTTTTGGAAAGGCTGCTAATCGGGGCATAGCGTTGAATTAATTTTTCGAAGGAATGGTGGTGCCATCTTTAGGAGGA
>JAHEMS010000085.1 GCA_024643595.1 Bacteroidota bacterium | reverse complement strand
CGATGAATTATTGGACGACCGTTTACGCACCTTGCTACCGGCTCTTATGCGTAGAGAAGGGTTTGACATGTGGCTAGTAATTTCACGCGAGTACAATGAAGATCCGGTCATTGAAACCTTTTTGCCTGCTACCTGGATGGCGGCACGCAGAACGACCATGTTGGTGGCGTTCGATCAAGGTGATGACAAAGAAATGGAGTTCCTGGCGGTAGCTCGCTACGATGTTGGAAAAATTTTCAAAAGAGCATGGGATCCAGATGCAAATCCGGATCAATGGGCACAACTTGGAAAAATTATTACTGAGCGCAATCCAAAAAAAATTGGAGTAAATAAGGCTCCTTCCTATGGACATGCGGATGGACTCACTTCAAATGATTATGATAATTTGATGAAAGTGCTTCCAAAAAACCAACAATCTAAAGTTGTTTCTGCCGAGAAGCTTGCCGTAAGCTGGCTGGAAACACGGTCAGAAAAAGAGATGGTTATCTATCAGCAAATTTGCCGGATAGCCCATGATATTATCCAAGAAGGATTTTCTGACCGCGTGATTCAGCCTGGAGTAACTACCACTGAAGATGTAGTTTGGTTCTACCGAGAGCGCATCAAGGAATTAAAATTGGATACCTGGTTTCATCCTTCTGTTTCCATTCAGCGCAATGAGTCCGAAACCATCATGGCCAAACGACCACAGCCTCTGGTAATTCAGCCTGGAGATTTCCTGCATGTTGATTTCGGCATTACCTATTTACGCCTGAACACCGATACCCAGCAACATGCCTATGTACTTAAACCGGGAGAATTAGATATACCAAAATATCTCAAAGATGCTTTTGCTAAAGGGAACCGTCTTCAGGATATTCTCACAGGAAATTTTAAAGAAGGAAGAACTGGAAATGAAATATTGAAGGCAACGCGTGAACAAGCTCTTACTGAGGGGATAACTCCATCCATTTATACACATCCGATAGGATTTCATGGTCATGCAGCCGGCACCACCATTGGCATGTGGGATATGCAAAGTGGCGTTCCCTTCACCGGTGATTACCCACTGCATAACAAAACTTGTTACTCCATTGAATTAAACTGTACGGTAAATGTACCTGAATGGAAAAAGGATATCCGGATTCAATTGGAAGAAGATGGATATTTCGATGAAAGAGGTTTCCGCTACATCGATGGAAGGCAAAAGGAAATAATTTCAATTCCAAAAACAGGTGGTATTAACCGCCCATAAAAAGTGCGTAATAGCTTGTTAAGACCTCTCATTTATTCATTCCATAAATGATCATAAACATATTATAACTACTAACGCGTTCTATTTATTCTCTGATCGTCTTCAATGAAAATTTTAAGAATACTGCATACCTATTATGGCTTTGTTGTTTTTACACTACTATTTCTGATATTATTTCCCTTGTTCCTGATCCCTATTATCTTCCCAAAACAATTTCATATGGTGGGCATGCTAAACCGGTGGTGGGCGAGGCTACTTTTCTTGGCTATTCTCCTGCCTTACAAAATTGAATGCCGTGCAAAACTGGATCGAAAACGACAATATATTTTTTGTCCTAATCATTTTTCTTATTTGGATATTGCCACTATGGGGTTTAACCCAGTTGATGCAATTTTTGTTGGGAAGAATGATATGGAAAATATTCCCCTATTTGGCTTTATGTATAGAAAACTTCATATAACCGTTAACCGATTGAGCCTTAAAAGTCGCGTAAAAACCATGTTCAGGTCCTCACAAGCCATTGATGAAGGAAAAAGTCTAATGATTTTCCCTGAAGGAGGCATCGTCTCAAAACACCCCCCCCATATGGCGAAGTTCAAAGATGGCGCATTTCGGGCGGCTATTGAAAAACAAATTCCAATTGTTCCCGTAACCATTCCGTTCAATTGGATAATTTTGCCAGATCATCCAGTCCTTATGCTGAAAAGGAGGTTAATGAAAGTTATCTTTCACGAGCCGATAGAAACAAGTAGTTATTCAATGGATAGGATTGATGAATTGAAAAATAAAGTATTTGCCGTAATCAATCAGGAACTTGAACATGAAAATCGATAAGAAGACACTTCAGAAAATTGCCCACCTGGCCCGTCTTGAGTTTGACGAAAAAGATACTGAAAAGATGATGCAAGACATGTCCAATATGGTCAGCTTCGTTGAGAAATTAAATGAAGTGGACACTACAGGCGTTGAACCGCTTACTACGATGAGCCATGAAATCAATGCCCTGCGTGAAGATGAAGTAAAGACTCACCTGGATCATGAAGAGGCATTAAAAAATGCACCAAAAAAGGACGCAGACTATTTTCGTGTACCAAAAGTACTCGAGTGATATGTTTAAATGTCTCAAAACAAAAATCACATTGTTTTTCCCTTATTTAAAAGATAAACTTACAACCGATCCTAATAACTACTTACCGGATGAATTCAATCGCTTTCTGGAAATCGTGGGATAAACCCGCTCAATTTATTTTCTGGCTATTGTTTTCTTCCCTCCTGACTTCGATAGTTTACTTTTGGTATGCGTATTACGCCAATCCAGCACCTGTCATTACCTGGGAGCAATTTCAACAATTGAGTACAGAAGAGGTTCTCTTAAAAACTTTTCCTAAAAGTATTTTTAACATTCCGGTTACTGGTGACACCTACCTGATATTTGAAATTTTGAGTGGCAGCGAATTGTCTCCTAATACGGAAGCCTATTATTTATTCCTTGTAACCTTTTCAATCTCGCTTCTTGTTTTGGTCTCAGTGATAAGCTCACTCCCTCGTTTCTGGTTTATTGTCGGTATAGGAGTCTTCAGTTTATTCATCATGACTTTTCGGCTTGAATCATTACTCGTTTTAGGAATGACCAACAGGGCATTTCCCATTATCGTTTTGCTATTATTTATTTTAGTCGCTTATTACTTTCATGCGATTCGAGCGGAAAGTAAATTCATCACTCGTTTTTTTTCATTCGGCACATTGTACCTGTTACTCATCGGAACGATCATTTTTTTTGGAGAAGTTGAAGGGCCCCTGCTACACGTAGCAGTAAATGGTTTTGCCCTTGCCGTGATCTTAACTTTCCTATTTACATTGATGGTGGCGCATGAAATTCCAGTAGCTTTTATCAATGTACTAACGAAGGGAAGTCGCCAGTCAAAAAGCTTGCAGCATTTTTTGGTAATTGCCAGCTTCTATTTACTTAATCTGCTCCTCACCTACGGCATCAAAATTGGCTATATCGATTTAAACATATGGGTGATCAATATCTTTGCACTGTTTACCTTTTCTGCTGTACTTGGAATTTGGGGGTTTCGTCAGCGTCAACCCCTATATCAATCTATTCTTTCAGCTGATCCTACTGGTGTCTATTTCATCCTGGGCTTGGCCGCGATGTCATTCGCTACAATTACCTATTTTATGGCTACTGCCAATGATACTATACTGATCGTATTAAAGGATCTTATAATCTATAGCCATCTCGGCTATGGATTCATTTTCGTTTTCTATGTGATTTCAAACTTTGGCTCCATGTTGACGAAAAATTTACAGGTACACAAAGTCCTTTATAAACCACCCACGATGCCCTATTTTACTTTTAGGCTAATGGGCCTCATCTGCACTTTCGGATTTCTAGTCTTTGATACAAACTGGCGCACTCCCATCAACCAGATTTTTGCATCATATCAAAACAGTTACGGTGATTTATATTTGGCACAAGGGGATGCTGAAACCGCAGAAGTTTACTATAACAAATCCATCTTATTCAGAAATCAAAATCATCACGCACATTATGCACTGGCCGGAATACAAGCTGCCAGACTGGAACCAGCTAAAGTATTAGATGAGTGGAAGTCTGCCAGCGAAAGCTATCCGGTAGAGCAAACAATCATTAACCTTGCTGATGCTTATAGGCGCAGCGGTAAAACTTCAGAAGCTTTATACGCAATTGAAAAAGCGAGTAAATTCCTGCCTGATCATGCCGCCTTGTTAAATGCTAAAGGTTTAATTTATACGCAACTAAAAATGCCTGACTCAGCCTTATTCGCATTTCAGCAAGCTCGCAAATCAAACTATATCAAAGAGATTGCGGAAACGAATTTACTCGCGGCCAGTGTCAGATTTAAGATTGCCCATCCGGCAGATTCATTATTGATTTTATTAGGTGCTGATAAAGAAGGACCCAAAACAAATGCGCTGGCATTAGCCAGTCTGCAAAACGTAGCCATTAAAATAGACTTTACCGTAGCCAGTGATACCGTATTGTCTGCCACGAAAGCAGCTTTCATTTGTAATTATCTGATCAATCAACGCGAAACGGTGGATACTACTTTCATTCATAAAGCGATTGGATTTGCAAGACTACCGATTAATGATTCTTTCAAAGAATACCTACTCATTGCTTCAGCGCATGCCTTTTATGCTCAAGGTAGGGTGAAGCACGCTTTCGAACTAACGCGCGAAGTTGCATACAGAACCGGTAGTGGAAAATATTTTTTATTGCTTGGCAATTGGGCGTTGGAGCAAGGAAATCCAGAGATTGCTGCTAATTACTTTGCCATTGCCAAAGAAAAACAAGTGCCTTCTGCGCTGTTTAGCGAGGCCTTAGCAAAAACAGAAGAACATAATTTTGGGGAAGCAAGAATTCTTTGGGACAGCGTTTATAATTCACCAGATTCCATTTTCAGATCCTCTGCCATAAAAATGAAGAGTCTGTTAAATGCCACCAGCGCTCAAGTAATTTCATTGGATGATGAAATCAAGTATTTGTTTTGTCGATATAAAATATCCTTACAGGATTCTTCCCAATTTATTAAAGTCGTAAATAGTATAGATGATGAAGAATTAAAGATGAGGGCATTAGTTGAATATGGAAGGCGATGGTATGAGCTTGGCGACAATGAAGCCGCTTCCCGTTATCTTAATTTACTGGAAGGATTAACTCCATCACGAGAAAGTACGTTGGCAGAATTCCATTACCTGAATTGTATGTTGATTGCAGACCTGCAAGATTGGGATGAACTCAAAAGACAGATCAATTCTGTGAAATTACTTGCCGAATACTATCCCAATGAATTGGTCTACTGGAATGCCTTATTAAATGAAAAAGAAGGAAATCAGAAGGAGACTGAAAAAAAATTCGAATACCTAAGCAAAGCCAATATGTATTTTGAAGAAGGAGTGGTTAGTTCATCTCAATACTTTGCCAAGGATACCACCATTGACCGTCTCAAATCTTACTCAATACTGGTGGAAGGTCTGTTGGTAAAACCCAATTCTGTTAAAATTTTAAAGGCGTATGTGAAAGAGGCGGCCATCCTTGGATTTGATGATGAAGCAGAAGAAAGTCTTGACCGACTAAAAGAAATTCTTCCTCCTTTATTATTTAATCGATATGTTAAGGAAAATCCTGATTTCTTTGACCTGGAATAAATTCAAACTACTAAGACACTGATTCAAAATTAAATTCTATCCTTATTTTTGCCGAGCTTAACAATAGATATGGAAACTAAAAAAATACCCCTCAATGACATTCATGAAAGATTAGGTGCTAAAATGGTTCCGTTTGCCGGCTACAACATGCCCGTACGTTACTCATCCGATATAGAGGAACATATGACGGTTCGAAATGGCGTAGGCGTTTTTGATGTCTCACATATGGGTGAATTTAAAGTAGAGGGACCACAGGCATTGGACCTAATTCAGCGAATAACCAGTAATGACGCTTCAAAGTTAGCCGATGGCCAGGCCCAATACACTTGCTTGCCGAATGAACAAGGTGGAATTGTTGATGATCTCATCGTTTATAAAATAAAAGAGAACGATTACTTCATTGTGGTAAATGCATCCAATATTGAAAAAGACTGGAGTTGGTTTTTGAAATACAATACAAAAGGTGCAACGTTAAAAAATCTGTCTGATGACATTTGCCTGTTTGCCATTCAAGGACCTCAGGCAATAGCCGTATTGCAAAAATTGACGCCAACCGATCTATCGGCCATTAAATATTATCATTTTGACATTGGCCAATTTGCAGGCGTTGACAATATAATCATGAGCAACACCGGGTATACTGGGGCTGGCGGTTTTGAAATCTATGTGGATAAGAATCACGCTGAAAAAATATGGAGTGCTATTTTTGAAGCCGGGAAAGAAATGAATATTAAACCCATCGGATTAGGAGCTCGTGATACCTTGCGTTTAGAAATGGGTTATTGTCTGTATGGCAATGATATTGATGACACCACATCCCCATTGGAAGCAGGGTTGGGTTGGATCACCAAATTCACCAAAGACTTTACGAATTCCTCAAATCTGAAAAAGCAAAAAGAAGAAGGAGTGAAGAAAAAACTAGTTGGCTTTAAAATGATTGAAAAAGGAATCCCCCGACATGATTACGCTTTAAAAGACGTTTCCGGCAATACCATTGGCAAAGTAACATCTGGCACACAATCACCAATGCTTGGCATTGGTATTGGCTTAGGTTATGTTACCACTGAACTATCTTCACCAGGCACAGAAATATTTGTAGAGGTAAGAGGTCGTAATCTTAAAGCTCAAGTATGTAAACTTCCCATAATCGCATAATATCTTGTTACCATTACCTTACCGCTTTAAAAGTTCCATCTATGAAAACAATTGATGTTTGCTTAACCCCGGAACTTATTCATCTATATACATTGAAGGATAGAACAGTCGTTATCGTTGATATTCTTCGGGCAACATCCTGTATGGTAACCGCATTTGCTCATGGAGCCCATCGAATTGTTCCATTTGCAAACCAGGAAGAATGCCGAATGATGAAATCGCGTGGATACATTACTTCTGGTGAACGGGATGGTAAGAAAGTTGAAGGCTTTGACAAGGGCAATTCTCCATTTGAATATATGGGACCCGAAATTACCGGGAAAAAAATTGCCTTTACTACGACTAATGGAACGCTAGCCATAGAAAAATCAAAGTTGGCGAAAGAAGTCATTATTGGAAGCTTTCTCAATCTGTCATCCATATTAAAATATATCCTATTTAGCCAAAACAACATATTGATTGTTTGTGCCGGCTGGAAAGGTAAAGTGAACCTGGAGGACACTTTGTTTGCGGGTGCCTTGGTGGAAAAATTAAAAAATCACATTGAACCTGATTGTGACGCGCCATTAGCTGCACAACATCTCTACAATCAGGCAAAAAATAATATGGTTGAATTCTTAAAGGAATCCAGTCACGTGAAAAGATTGAACAGACTTAATATTCAGAAGGACATTGAATTTTGTTTGACCCTGGACCAGTATAATGTAATTCCTCGGCTAATTAACAACGAATTAGTTTGTTAAGGACATTGATTGCTTATCTCAGCATAATAGCGGGAACCATTCAGGTAAATTCCTAATCCCTTGTTGCCTTGTCCGTATTGTATTTGAAACTCGGCTTGCGTTCCATCATCAAAACGCAAAATTAATTTACCGGTATCTCCTTCACCTAAAGCATTCCAGGTACCCTGATTATTCCCAGATACAGCCCCATATCCAGTGCTTCCGCCGGAACTGGATCGCTTACTTCGATTGAAAGACCCTGTTGCACACAGATGAATGAAATCTGTTTCACTAAAATCACCCTGACTGTAATAATATCTCAACGATCTCCCTTTTAAATATTGATCCCAGGATTGATTGATACCGGCAGCCTTTGTGTTATTAGAATTATTAGGTTCAGTAAATTGAATACTATTCAACAATTCGATAGCACCGGATTTACCTTTTTCAAAAGCATTGGGCAATGATATTACAACGCACCCAACTCCAATGTTTGATTTACCCAGTCGTACTTCAACATATCCCTGCATAGTTAGAGACACCCCATTAACGCGATATTCTCCAGACCAGCGCTTTCCTTGTTGCTGGACATGGCCAACGGGTATTAGAGAAACACCTTGTTCCAACGAAATTTCATTTCGAAGATATTCCAATACCTTATCTTCTTCTAAGTAATCAGCGGTTACAAAAATGGTAGACTCATTACTACCATCGGATAGTAACAGAGTCGAAGATCCAACGGGTACACCGCCCGACCAACCAGATGGAATTTTGAGTGTGATACCCATAACAGATACCACCAGACTTGTATTTTCAGGATATTGGACGCCCTCTTTCAACTCAGATTGTGAAAATGCATGAAAACCAATTCCGATTAGGAGTATTAGACCTAGATTTTTCATAAGTAATACCTTTACGTATTAACCAATGTTTTTCAAAAAAAACAATGCTGACTTATTCCTTTGGATATACCTGTTGTCCTCCCACAACTGTAGATAAAATTTTTACATTTCGGATTTCCGACGGTGCTATGTCAAATAGATTTTTCTCCAGAATGACATAGTCAGCAAGCTTGCCCGGCGTGATGGATCCTTTTAAGTCCTCTTCAAAGGAAGCATAAGCGGCGCGAATAGTATAGGACTTTAGCGCTTCCTCAACACTGATTTTTTGTTCCGGTACCCACCCAGTTGGATTTTTTCCATCAAGGGTTTGTCGCGTAACAGCTGCATATATTCCTTCCAACGGAGTGGGTGGAGCCACAAACCAATCACTACCAAAAACCAGTAATGCATGGGTTTCTATTAATGAACCAAATGCATAGGTTGTCTTTATACGTTCACTTCCTATTAGTCGCTCTGCAAAACGACCATCATCAATCGCGTGATAGGGTTGCATGCTTGGGATCACATTCAATTGTGCGAAGCGAGGAATATCGTTCGGGGCAATGTGTTGTGCATGTTCAATCCGGAAACGTCTGTCTCGATCGCCATTCTCTTCACCTACTTGCTCATAAATAGTTAACAATGTATGAATGGCTTTATCCCCGATAGCATGTGTCATTACCTGCAATCCGGCACTGTCTGCCGATTTAATTCTTTGATACAATACTTTTTCGGGAGTAATAAAAAATCCAGAATCAGTTGGCGCGTCTGTAAATGGGTTGAAGAATGCAGCTGTATGTGATCCCAGAGAACCATCTACAAATTCCTTTAGTCCACCTATTCTCAGCCACTTATCACCTCTTCCATCCTGCGCAATTTTTCTATTCAATTCTTTCCATTCACCGAGCACCATACCCGCATAAATTCTGGTTTTTAATTCATCGTTAGTGCGGGCCCTTTCAAACACATCCATATAACCGCTCATATTATGGACCGAAGTAACACCACGTTCTGCCACATAATTCATCGCTGCTTCAAGGGCAAGATCTTTTTGCTCATCCGTTGGATCGGGTACGATCTCATAAATCATGTTCATGGCGTTATCCTTAAACACACCCGTTATTTTACCTTTACTATTTCGAACGATTGTACCGCCTTCAACGTCTCTGATACGGTCATCTATTCGAGCTATTTTTAAGGCCGCTGAATTAGCCAGGCACATGTGTCCATCCAAACGATTGATCCATACAGGATTATCATGCGTCACGGAATCTATCCATTCTTTCACGGGCAATTCGCCTCCCCAATTTTCATGATCCCAATCACCTGAAGTGATCCATTCGCCTTTAGGTAGAGTTGCTGCAAAAGCCTTGATTCTGTTGATGAATTCCTGAGGAGTTTTCGCATCACGAAGTTGAACGGAAGCTAATGCAAACCCTCCTTCCATAAAATGAGTGTGAGTATCAATAAAACCAGGAACCACAATATTATCAGCGGAAGTTTCAATTTTTTTGGTGCTTTCCCCAATCCAATTTTCCAGGTCAGCTACAGACCCAACGGCAACAATAGAGTCTCCCATAATTGCAAATCCCTGCGCCCAGGGAGTTTCATTATCTGCCGTCCATACTCTTCCCAAAATAACCTTATCCGCTACGGGATGATGCTTACAGGAGGAAAGCATGGTGGCCAACAACAAAACCATAAGAAGATATTTCATTTTAGTTTAGGATTTTGATGATGCCTGTTTTTATCACGAAATGTTTTCTTTTCCAGATTATCTTGAAATGCTTTAGTCAAATCAACTCCTGTTTGATTAGCAAGACAAATCAACACCCATAATACATCTGCCATTTCATCACCAAGGTCCTTATTCTTATCAGAGTCCTTTTCGGACTGCTCGCCATACCGGCGAGCCATGATACGTGCTACTTCACCTACTTCTTCGGCGAGAATAGCCATGTTGGTCAGTTCATTGAAATAGCGAACACCATGTAAATTTATCCATTGATCCACTTTTTGTTGTGCCTCGTGCAGTGTCATCGTTATTATTTTTATAGTGGAATGTTACCATGCTTCTTTTTAGGAAGTTTAGCGGCCTTATTTTGGAGCATCGAAAAAGCACGAATTAACTTCATCCTGGTTTCATCCGGATAAATTACTTCATCGATATAACCACGATGAGCCGCCCTATATGGATTTGCAAATTTACGGGTATACTCATCCACTTTTTCATTCAGCTTCTCCTCAGGATTTTCTGCCTCTGCGATTTCCTTTTTAAAGATAATTTCAGAAGCCCCCTTTGCTCCCATCACAGCTATTTCCGCGGTAGGCCACGCATAGTTTAAATCAGCTCCGATATGTTTGGAGTTCATTACATCATAAGCTCCACCATAAGCTTTTCGTGTAATCACCGTC
>JAHEMS010000084.1:2895-10607 GCA_024643595.1 Bacteroidota bacterium | reverse complement strand
TAAAATTTTGCAGCGTATGGCTTCCACTAAGCAGTAACTCTGTACTTACACCCAAAATTGCCTCACACCCTGGGCTTAAATAGGTAAAATCTCTTGATCCGTCAGGGAAGATGGTGTACTCAAATATGACAACCGGTAGGTTATCAATAATATGTTGGGTACTTGATGAAGCGAGCATTCCTGATAAGCTTTTGATCGAAGGAATCTCGAAGTTAGCACTTTTTAACACGCCATCAGGCCAAAGTAAGAGTCACGTAAGATTGAGGGCGAAATAAAAAATTAATTAACACGAAGGTGTTTTATGGTGCTTAAATCCCAGTCAATAACCAGCCCCTTTCCTATGCCATCCGCTGCCGTTTTGCCGTACAGAAGTTCTACTAAATATAATGCTGGGTCATAAGACTTTGCTCCACCGGCTGATGTAATCATTTTGCGGTCATGCACAAAGCTTACGTCTTCATGTACGGTAAGATGTGGAAAGGTATTTCGAAACTTATCAATATCACCTGGGAATGTTGTGCATTGATGCATTTCCAATAACCCCGCTTTTGCCAACAAAAAAGCGCCATCGCAAAGTGACATAACATAAGAAGCACTCTTACCCGAATTCCGGACAAACTCAATAAGTTTTTCGTTTTCCAAATCCGAATCCATACTGTGCAGCGCACTGGGCACGACTAAAATATCAATTGCTGGTATTGAATCAGTTTCATACGAAAAATCAGGAATAATTTTTAATCCTTCAAAAGTGGTGATCGGCTTTGTTGATCCGGATACCGTAAATACACTGATCCCATGATCATGGTGAAAGACGGTGTGCTGCAATACATCCATAGGCGCAATTAGTTCAGAATTATAAACGCCATCGACGACCAGAAAAGCTGCACTTAATTGTCGTGGCGGCATAACTGGTGCGCCTAATGGTACAGTGTTCTTATCCTGGTCGCAGGAAATAACCCAAGCAAAAAAAAGACTAAGAATAATATATTTCATGGGATAAGGTTATGTGTCCTGATTTGAAATTTGATATCAATCTAATTGATAAAGATTTGATGTTATAAAACCATTATTGAATCTTACGCTTTGTGAAAGTCTAAATCCCGCTTTATGAATTACTGATTTCCAATCTGCTAACTTTCCCGCTTCGATACGAGTCATCATTCTAAAAAATCTGTACATACACCATAATTTAATAGCCTGCATTTTTCGCTCATTCACAAAGTCGGTAACTACCCAAATTGAATCCTGACTTACTGCTGATCTTATTTTTCCTATTACCCTGCTCAAACTTCTTTCCGTAAACATATCTAAATAGAAATTTGTAATCACACCATCATATCCATGATTTGGTATGTCATCCTCAGTTCCTTGAATAAAAGTTATCTGCTTATTATCCTCCAATTTTATTCTGGCTTTTCTTATCATGCCGGGAGACAATTCGATATAATCGATCTTCAAATCGGTAAAGTTTTTACATACATCCTTTAATACCCATCCCGTTCCCGCCCCTAAAATCAGAAGACTTTTGCATCCCCTGAATTGGTCTAAAAAATAAAGCTGTGAAAGAACGATATCCCTGCCAATGATCAGTCGGGCTAAACGATCATAAACCGGAGACAGTAAGTCAAAGCCTTTGGCAATCCGCTCTTTCATGACAATAGGTAAATCAGTGGTAAAAGAAATGCTGCATCCCCGGCTAATCTATAAAAGTGATTTTTTTCAAAAAGACTTTTCCGTAATGTGATGACCAGATGAACTGCGGTCATAATTACAAGTACCATGGTGACGTAATATTCCCTTGTTAGCAGAATTGAATACAGCGCTATTGCAAATGCCATTAAAAATAAAATAAGCAAAATATATTTAATGTTCTTGTCATTCAATTTCGTGGCAATCGAATCCTGCTTGTCTTTGATATCGTTTTCTTTCTCATACCAAGAAAAAATAATTAGGTTAAGCAATGCGATAAAAAAAAATTGAACCAACGGTAAACTCACACTCACGTTATCTTGATTAATGGGAATAGCGGGAAGCGTTACTCCTGCCGTATAAAGTATCGCAACAAAAAACTCCTTAAAAATATACAGTCGCTTTCTGAATACGACATACATGATTACCACCACGAAGAGTAAAACACCTCGTTTAATGATTTCCAATGGCAAGAAGAAAATCAGGACAAGATCAAGAATGGCAATGATCAGTAACCAGCTTGTTAATGCTTCCTTATTCTTTTTGTGAAAACGGTGTCGTTCAGAGGCAGCTTCTCCTTTAATGTCGAGCACATCCAACAACCGGTCCGTTGTATAAATTATCCATACCGTCAATCCCAAAGAAATAAGTGAAATAACTGAGGGTAGAGTGTTGAAGACTTTACTAAAGAAAAGAGAACATATTACAGCGCCACAGGCAACGTCTAAACTAAGCACATTAAATATCAAGTAACCCTTAATCGCATTTCTCATCACCTTGTAAAAGTAGGCAGGACGAATTAGTCATAAAAACAAAAAGCTTCCAGTTTATTCTGGAAGCCTCTGTATAACAAATGTTTGAATGAATTAAGCTGATTTGAGCGCCTCAGCTCCTGCCACAATTTCAAGAATTTCTTTTGTGATAGCTGCCTGGCGAGTGCGGTTATACGTCAGCTTAAGATCTTTAAGCAATTCACCTGCATTCTCCGTTGCTTTATCCATTGCCGTCATCCTCGCCCCATTCTCTGCTGCATTGGAGTCAAGAATAGCTTTATAGAGCTGAATTTTTAAAGATTTAGGGACCAGGCCTATAATGATTTCGGCTTGATTGGGCTGATAGATGTAATCACTCTGCTCCGCTTTATCTGAAGTTTTCAACTGAACCACGGGTAGAAATTGTTCCGTGCGAAGAATTTGAGTTGCCACATTCTTGAATTCGTTATAAACGATTTCAATTTTATCATATTGACCGCTCTGAAACGTCCTCATTAGATAATCACCAACTACAGTTACATTATCAAATGAAAGACCATGAAATACATTCCAGTAGTCATTGACGGTTGCGTAACTCTTCTTTCCGAAAAACTCAAATGCTTTTTTCCCCAACGGGAGAATAGCGACATTTCCCTGAGCCTGTTGAGAAGCATATTTTTCGTTAACCAGGCGCATGGCGGCTTTCATGATTGTGCTGTTAAATGCTCCACACAGACCACGATCGGAACTGATAACGACAATTAAAACCTTATTTTCTTCCCGTTGTTGGTTATACCATGCTTGCGTATCCTGATCCGCAGCTGAAAGACTCTGAAACAGATAGGATAATTTCTGAGCATAGGGCCTCATCTGGGTTATACGATCCTGTGATTTTCTCAGTTTGGCAGCGGCAACCATTTTCATGGCTTTCGTAATCTGCTGCGTTGAGATTACGGAGGTTATTCGGCTCTTAACTTCTTTTAAACTAGGCATATCCTTGATTCAATAATTTGAAATTGAGATTCAGAATCAAACTTTCAATTTCATTTTAATATTTAGCAGCCAGCTCGGTGGCTACTTTCTTCACCAAATCCACATCGGCATCTTCAAACTTACCCACCCGGAAGTTATCAAGTACTTGTTGATATTGAGCTTTCATTAAATCGATAAACTCCTTTTCAAACGCTTTCACCATAGGTACAGGTACACGATCTATATAACCTTTGGTAGAAGCAAGAATCATAGCAACCTGTTCTTCAACAGGCACCGGCTGATATTGTGGTTGTTTTAGTACTTCAGTATTTCTTCGCCCGCGTTCGATAGTAAGTTTAGTAGCTGAATCAAGGTCGGAGCCGAATTTGGAAAACGCCTCCAATTCACGGAATTGTGCCTGATCTAACTTCAACGTTCCTGCAACTTTCTTCATAGACTTAATTTGCGCTGAACCTCCTACCCGAGAAACTGAAATACCAACGTTAATAGCTGGACGAACGCCTGCATTAAATAAATTAGTCTCCAGGAATATCTGCCCATCGGTAATGGAGATCACATTTGTTGGGATATAAGCAGAAACATCATTCGCCTGTGTTTCGATAATGGGAAGAGCGGTTAATGAACCTCCACCTTTTACCATGCCCTTGATACTGGCTGGGAGATCATTCATATTTTTAGCAATCTCATCATTGTTGATAATCTTCGCTGCACGCTCCAATAAGCGAGAGTGCAAATAGAACACATCACCAGGATAAGCTTCACGACCCGGAGGTCTTCTCAACAATAATGACACCTCGCGATAAGCCACGGCTTGCTTTGACAAGTCATCATAAATAACCAATGCCGGTCTTCCGGTGTCTCTGAAAAATTCACCAATTGCTGCTCCGGTGAAGGGCGCAAAGAACTGCATAGGTGCAGGATCGGAAGCGGATGCCGATACAATAACGGTATATTTTGAGGCCCCTGCTTTTTCGAGTGTCGCCGCTACTGTTGCAACGGTAGAAGCTTTCTGACCAATCGCTACATAAATACAATATACCGGCTTACCAGCATCATAAAATTCTTTCTGATTAATTATAGTATCAATCGCAACAGCGGTTTTACCAGTCTGACGATCACCAATAATTAATTCACGCTGTCCACGACCAATTGGAATCATTGCATCAATTGCCTTGATACCCGTTTGAAGTGGTTCATTAACTGGCTGGCGGAAAATTACGCCGGGTGCCTTGCGTTCCAGAGGCATCTCATAAAGATCTCCCCCTACATGGCCTTTGCCATCAATTGGCTCGGCCAGTGTGTTTACCACACGACCTAACAGACCATCGCCTACTTTCACCGCGGCAATCTGGCCCGTACGTTTTACCGTTGCGCCTTCTTTAATACCGGCGCCATCACCCAGCAATACAGCTCCTACATTGTCTTCTTCAAGGTTAAGCACCAATGCTTTCAACCCATTTTCAAATTCAATCAGCTCACCGGCCTGAGCCTTGGTAAGCCCATAAATACGTGCAACTCCATCACCAATGGTAAGCACAGTACCTACTTCCTGAAGTTCAGCTGATGTACGTGATTGAGAAAGTTGTTCGCGAAGTATTGCGGATATTTCTTCGGGTCTGATTTCTGCCATATCTCTTTAGTTCAAAATTTTATTATTCAAAAATTCAATAGTTCTTAAATCTGCTTTTGAAATGGATTTTCACCAAACTTGATCTTTAAGGATTTTAACTTATTTTTTATGGAGGCATCAATCTGGCGATCTCCTACATTTAAAATAAATCCTCCGATCAGATCTTTGTCCACTTTCTCTTCCAACTCCACCTGTGGCTTGTTGCTTAATTTCTTCACGATGGCTTCCAATTCACTTCTTAATTGTCCATCAATTGGAATAGTTGATGTAACCGTGGCTTTACCAATTCCTTTATAAACGTTGTATGCGTTATGAAACTCGGTAGCAATGGCAGGCAATAGTGGCTCACGATTTTTGCTCGTCAGTATTTCGATAATCGCCATTGTGAGTTTATGCACTTTGTCTGAAAAAAGCTTGGCCAAGATTACCTTTTTCTTTTCATGCCTTACAATCGGACTATTGAGCATAAGTACAAAATCACGGTTGGAGTGGCACACGCTATCCAACAGTTGCATATCGGCATGTACGGCCTCGAGCACACCTTGCTCTACTGCTAATCCAAGCAATGATTTGACGTATCTGGAGGCAACCCTTGAATCGGCCATGTATTAATTTAGCTTAAGGTCTTTGATAAAAGTTTCGGCCAGGTCTTTCTGGGCTTTATCGTCTTTAAGATTATTCTTAATGAGTCTCTCAGCAATTTCTAAAGAGAACATGGCTACCTGAGCTTTTACATCGCGCAGCGCAGCATTTTTCTCGGTTTGAATTATCGCTTTGGCATCCTCAATAATCTTATCGGCATTCTTCTTTGCATCAACTTGTGCCTGGTCATGCATGCGGTTGGAAGCTTCGCGGGCGTCACGCAAAATCTTATCACGTTCTTCACGGGCTTCTCGCAACAACTTTTCGTTATCAGATTTCAAAGCAGCCATTTCTAATTTAGCCTTTTCAGCTGAATCAAGCGCCTGCTGAATTGACTCCTCGCGTTCTTTTAATGATCCCAGAATTGGTTTCCAGGCAAACTTTGCCAACAATAAAACCAACAGCAAAAACACAAATGTTTGCCAGATTATAAGACCAGTGCCAGGGGTTAGTAAATCCATATTTTTTTCTTAACTGTTAAAATAGTTGCCGATAAAGAAAAGAACCGCCCGGCCCATTGCCGAAGCGGATTCTTTTAATTCTTAGCTCTTGAAAGAAATCAACAAGCAAATTACGAGTGCGAAGAGCGCAGCTACCTCAATAAGGGCTGCGATCACAAGCATGGCATTCTGAATTTTGCCAGAAGCTTCAGGCTGACGAGCCATTCCTTCCATAGCAGAACCACCAATGCGACCGATACCAATTCCAGCGCCAATTGCAGCCAGACCAGCACCAATTCCAGCGCCCATAATTGCATAGCTAATGTCCAATAAAAGTGCGAACAACATAGTTTTATTTATTTAAGTTAAACAACACCACCTTGAAACCTCAGGGTGGATTTCTTTAAATATCTTTAATGATCGTGTCCATGATCAGCCGTGGCCATCCCGATATACATCGAAGTAAACATCGTAAATACATAGGCCTGAATTCCGGCAACCAGTAACTCAATCAAGTTAATAAACAATACAATCATTGAGGAGGCAAATCCCACCCAGATGCTTCCGAAAATGAAAGCCAATGAAATCAAGCTCAGTAATACGATGTGCCCTGCGGTAATCGCCACGAACAAACGTATCATGAGCGAGAATGGCTTGGTAAACATGCCAATGATTTCAACAGGTAGAATAACAATCCGTAATGGCAGAGGTACACCGGGAGTCCAGAAAATATGACCCCAATACGCTTTATTCCCACTAAAGTTAGTAATCAGAAATGTGATTATTGCCAATGTCATTGTAACCGCAATATTTCCCGTCAGGTTGGCAGCTCCTGGAAGAAGGCCAAGAAGGTTCCCAAATAAAATAAAGAAAAAAAGCGTAAGCATGTAGGGCAAAAATCTTTCATAGTGATGACCAATGTTTGGCTTCACAATTTCATCCCGTACAAAAAGGATAATTGGTTCGAAGAAAGACTGCACACCTTTAGGTGCTTTACCTCTGTTGGTGGAAAAGCCCTTTGCTACCGTAAAAAACACAAAAAATAGCACTGCTGCATTTATGAACAGCATCGCTACGTTTTTGGTAATCGAGACATCAAAGACTGCCTTGCCTGAATCAGCCAGGTAGATATGACCATGTTCAAGTTTATATCCATTATACTCAATGATGTTATGATGTTCATCATAAAAATTGCTGGAAGAAAACACCTCCAGACCGTTCTCATCGGAATAAATAATCACCGGAAGTGGAATTACCAAACCATCTGCCAGATGCCATTGGTGGTCATCTAATACGTGATGCAAAATGACCTCGCTGGCGTTGAAGGGTTCTGACTCATGTCCGGCCTCATCGGAAGCTAAAACAGGACTAATAATACTTGAAATAACAATGAAAAAGAGGGACAAAAAGAAGGGTTTCACAACAATAAAGGGCTTTTTCATTAGAGTACGTACAAAGGCTTTTATTTGGACTGCAAAAGTATCAATTATACTTTCTGAAAAAAATGATTTGCCGGAATTTTGAGTGGTTCTCGTCAACTTTGATTTGACGACCTTATGAGCAATG
>JAHEMS010000084.1:0-2885 GCA_024643595.1 Bacteroidota bacterium | reverse complement strand
GAAGGTTCCGACCAGACGATATAACCAATAAGAGAAAGACCCCCCAACATCTTCAGCACGATGGATAGAAGATAGAACACGGCAAAGGACTGTGGTTGCCTCATCCTGAACCGGTTTAGATTGTAGTACACGACAACAGTTATGAACAGTATGAAAAACAAAATCTCAATCCAGTAGGTTGGTTCATCCCACCAGTATTGCTGTGCTCCATAAAAGGTAATGCTCCCTATCAAGATCGTTAACATTACACTGCTCATAAGAAATCGTCGCAAGGTCAGTCCTTATTTAGAGATCGGTATAGTTGATACATTAGCCCACCAAATGCAGTGAACACAAACGTGAGTAAGAAGACAGGGAATTTTAAATGTAAATATTGATCCAGCTTGATGCCTAACCAGGCGGCAACTCCCATAGAGGCCATCATTTGCAGGCCAAGGCTGCTGTACTTAAAAATATTATTAATCGGCTTCTTTTTCTCCTTTTCCATGTAAAAAAGAAGCCACAAATTCAATGAACCTGTGGCTTAATAGTTAGTTACGATAGTATTAATTTACCCGAGCCTCTTCAGGACGAAGAGCGTGCATACCATTTTCTCCTATCTTTATATCTTTCATTATAGCTCCCATTTTACATGTGCCATTAAAAGCCGCACCGGGTTCTACCACTAATTTCCCGGTAACGATATCGCCATGAATTTTGGCGGTTGCCTTCAACACGAGTAACTCAGATATTTCCAGTTTACCTTTTACCTCACCTTCGATATCAGCATTTTGAGCGATGATATTTCCTTCCACATAACTAGAATGGCCAAGAGCAATCTTGGATTTAGATTTAATACTTCCTATTACTTTTCCTTCAATGCGGATGTTACCAAAGGTTTCAATGTTTCCCTCCAATGCGGTTCCTTTTCCAATCACATTACTTGAATTGCTGATCTCTTCTGCCACTCTCTTTTGTTCTTTAGATGTTAACATGTCTTTTGAATTTAAAACGTAACAAAATCTTCCGGATTCAGCGAGTTGCCATTGTACCACATTTCAAAATGCAAGTGTGGTCCATCGGTCATTTCTCCACTGTTGCCAACTATAGAGATAATTTCACCGGCATTCACAAAATTACCAACTTTTTTCAATAAACCGGCATTGTGCTTATAGATGGAAAGGAGATTGCCACGGTGTTGAACAGCAATAACATGTCCTGAATCCTGGGTCCAGGATGCCATCACTACCATTCCATCGGCCAGGCATTTTACAGGCTCATTACTTTTCGCCACAATATCAACTCCAAAATGGCCTTTCTTCACATCATAGTGATCGGATATAAATCCAGTAATCGGAGTAAAGAAAAATATCTCCGCTAGCTCACGATTTTTAGTATCCGTCAATGAAACAACAGAAAATTCATTTTTCTCAAATTCCTTTCTGAATAATGAGTCAGAAGAGGCAAGGTCCAGATCACCGATCGTTTTTGTGGATTTGCTATTAGTAATTAAAACCTGTGCAGGATCTGAAAATCCACTGGAAGTATCTCCGCTTAATATGCGTTGAAAATTCTGGATGAACATATCTTTCTGATTCACCTCAACAGCCAAAGAGTCAACTTTTAATGCTAACTCATATAATTTTTTATTGGCCTCCATCTGCGCATGCTTAGGATCAAACCACTTAGCCAGCAATGTTTTTGAAAGGAAAAGACTTCCAATAAACAAAATCAGAAATACTGATGCCGAAATAACCATTAATTTCGCATAGGTAAAGCCCATATTGGATTTCTCAGCCAGGTTCTCTTCATTTCGAATAACCAGCTGATATTTCGTTGTTAGGCGCTCTGATAAGGTCTTTTTGGGTTTCAAATGAATAAATTTTTGCAAAATTAGATATTCTGATTGATTATAATATTGAATATCTGTTTTTTACGTTTGTAGATGGAAAATTGTAATCTGTGAATTTTCGTTTCAATAACGCTGCCTTTCATATTAGATTGTTCCTTTTAGGCGGACTTGTGGTTAGTTGTTCTTCAAACCAGAACAACATCACGAGTAATATATACCATAATACAACCGCTCACTTCAACGGCTATTTTTACGCCAGAGAAAAAACCCAGGAAGTAGAGAAAATCATTTTAAAAAGTCTTGATGATGACCCTAACCAGATTTTAAGGCTCTATCCCAAACTGGACACTAACCTTGCCAAGAGCTATTCAAAAGACACGGAAGAAATTATCAAGATGGCTTCGCTGTCCATTCAACGACATCCTAATAGCCGGTGGGTGCACGATAATTATGTGCTGGTAGGCAAAGCACGCTTATTCGATTGCGATTATCAAAATGCCATTCAAACTTTCAAGTATGTTAATACAAAAAGTAATGACAAGGACACCCGACACCAAGCTTTGGTGCAATTGCTGCGCACGTTTACGGAACAAAATGATTTTGATCGAGCCGAAGAGACCTATCGTTTTCTCGAAAAAGAGAAATTAAATAAAGAAAATCAAAAACAGCTCTATCTTGAAAAAGCCTACTATTACCAGGTACAAAATAATTATGATTACATGGTGCGTAATCTGGCATTGGCGGATTCACTACTGGTGAAAAGAGATCGCATCGGGAGGATCTATTTTATTATTGGGCAGGTATATCAAAAACTTGGATTCGACGCTGAAGCCTTTAACTATTATCGCAAGTGCATCAACACCAACCCAGAATATGAAATTGATTTTTACGCGCGTCTTAATATGGCGCAAGTAGCCCGACTGGATGATAAGAAAGATATCAAACAACTGCGGGCACAGTTTATAAAAATGCTTGATGACCTGAAGAATCAGGAGTTCCGTGATAAAATTTATTATGAAATTGGTGAGTTTGAGCGCAAGCAAAACAACCTAAA
>JAHEMS010000083.1 GCA_024643595.1 Bacteroidota bacterium | reverse complement strand
AGTATGCTACACTTGAATCGACTGATGCTAATAGTGGCATTAAAACTTATAGTAAGGTTCAAGTTGCCATACCAATTGGATTCGGAGCTCGTTTTAGGTTAAATGATGTCATGGACTTATGGGCTGAAATTGGTTTCCGTTATACATTCACCGATTATTTGGATGATGTAAGTAAAAATTATGTTGATCTGGGGGTATTGGATAGTCCGCTGGCTAAAGCGATGTCATATAGAAGCAATGAATTGCCAGCAAGTCAGTTGCCAACTCTTCAATCTTATGTAGGCAGGGATGGAAAAACATATAATACTATCCTTGGTTATGGATATGAACATTTTTCGAATATCAGAGGCTCGAAGGATAATAATGACATTTATATGGTAACCAGTTTACGCCTCACCTATATTATTGGAGCTACTTTGCATAAAGCTAAATTCCGATAGGCTCTAGAGAATGCTTAAAACTAATAGACGATTTCTTGTTTTCTTTCTGACATTGGCTTTTTGCACTAATGCCAGCGCTCAACAAATATTAGGTCAACGGGCTGAAATTGGTTTTGGATTAGGTACGTTCAATTATACCGGCGATTTAGTTCGTACTTACAATCTTACAACTTCTAAGTTTGCGGGTACGGTATTCTACCGGTCAAACATTAGCAATGTAATTAGCTTACGTACTTCGATTACAGCAGGCAAAATAGGAGCTTCCGATAAAAACCATCCTATTGATGCATTTGCTACCAAAAGAGCGGCATCATTCAACCTTTTCCTGTTTGAAGCAGCAGGTACTTTTGAGTATCACTTTTTGGATTGGAGAGATAGTAAACGAAGATTACGCTTCACTCCCTATTTATTTGCAGGGGCTGGGTTATTCGGCATTTCTGGCGTCCAGCAGAAAGCAGCTGAATACAGTAATATTCAGATGGCAATCCCATTTGGCGGGGGAATGAAATATGTCATTAATCCGAAATATTACATTGCTTTTGAGTTTGGAATAAGGAAAACCTTTTTCGATTATTTGGATAACGTTTCAGATGGTAATGCCTCTCTCAAGAACTATCAGTATGGTAATGTATTCGATAATGATAACTATTTTTTTACAGGCATTACGATCACCTATACGTTTTATGATATCCCATGTCCGGGAAGTCCGTATCGTTAGGAATTTCAAGCACATCAACTTTTTGGCCTTTTAAATCATCCTCAATAAGGAAAAAAGAGCTTTGTTAAACCAACAATTTCTAATGAAGAAGTTTGAAAAAAAGGGTAATTTTGCCGCCTTGTGGCTTCAATAAAGGAAAATATCGACTTAACTAATTTGCCTAAGCACATAGCCATTATCATGGACGGTAATGGGCGTTGGGCCAAAGGAAAGGGTGCGGCCCGTATTTTTGGACATAAAAATGCAATACAGGCAGTAAAAGATACCACCGAGGCATGCCGTGAACTGGGCGTAAAGTATCTGACTTTGTATGCATTTAGCACGGAAAATTGGGGTAGGCCAAAGGAAGAAGTAGATGGCCTGATGGAATTATTGGTAAACACGCTGCAAAAAGAAATAAAAACACTTCTTGACAACCAGGTAAGACTTGAGACCATTGGCGACATTAGTCAATTACCAAAAGATTGCCAGAAAAATCTGGCGAAAGCGAAAGAAGAAACGAAGCAAAATGATGAGCTTATACTTCAATTGGCCCTTAACTATAGCGGTCGTTGGGAAATTGTAGAAGCGGCCCGCAAACTTGGGGACGAAATAAAGAATGGGTTGATTCAACCCGGTGAAATAGATGAACATTATTTTGCCCAACACCTGCAATCACCAGAGGTTCCCGATCCCGAGTTATTAGTAAGGACTAGCGGAGAGCTTCGAATTAGTAATTTTCTGTTGTGGCAGATAGCATATACCGAAATATTTATAACGCCAACCTTATGGCCTGATTTTAGAAAAGAAAATTTGTATGAGGCCATTTGTGCTTATCAAAAAAGGGAAAGAAGGTTTGGAAAAGTGTTGAACCCCATTGGCTAATCATCGAATGAAGAATTTTATACTCACAGTCCTTTTTATATTTATTAGTGTGGCCAGTTCATGGGCTCAATTCAGAAGCAGGAGCCAAACTCAAGCGACTTCAGAGGCTACTCTTAATTATGCCTCACCCCAAGAATATATCATTGCCGGAATTGAAGTCACGGGACTTAATATTCTGGACAAGAGCGCCATGATTTCTCTGACCGGTCTTAAGATTGGAGACAAGATTAAAATCCCGGGTGATGGGATTTCTGGAGCTATTCGCAAGTTATGGAAGCATGGACTGATTGGAGATGCTACTATTTTAATACAGAAAGTAGAAGGGACAAATGTTTTCCTTGAAATCAAATTAGCGGAAAGGCCTCGATTAACAGAATTTTATTTTACGGGAATAAACAAGTCGAGCCAAACTTCATTGAAAGAGGATCTCAGTTTGATAAAAGGAAAAATTGTTAATGATGCTACAATACGGAATGCGGAGTTGGCTGTAAAGAAGCACTTCGTCAAGAAAGGGTTTTTAAATACCGTTGTAAAAATCACCCAGGAATTTGATTCCCTTAGTCGCGGTGGGGTTAAACTTAAGATCGATGTAGACCTAAAATCGAAAGTAAGAATAAATGAAGTGCAGATAGTGGGAAACTATGAGATTGAAAATTCCAAATTAAAGAGTCATCTAAAGAAAACGAAAGAACATGCCAGGGTAGATATCCATAGAACCATCATCAGTGAAGCATTAACCCTTAAGCTTAGCAAAATAAAACCTGCCCTGGACTCCAGTCGTAAAGTGACATGGCTCGATATCAAGGAATTTATAAATAAAAATATAAAACTCAATATTTTCAGCGGATCCAAATTCATCAAGTCTGAATTTGAAGAGGATAAGCAAAAGTTAATAGCCTACTACAATACGCAAGGCTATCGTGATGCGGAAATAATTTCTGATTCGATTATTAATCATGATGCTAAAAATATTAATGTGATCATCAATGTATATGAAGGAAGAAAGTACTACTTCAGAAATATTACCTGGGTAGGAAACTATATCCACAGCACGAATACATTGAGTAAAATTCTCGATATCAATAAAGGGGATGTTTACAACAAAGAGCTGATCGATAAGAAGACCACGTTCAATCCAAAAGGGGCTGACATCAGCGGACTATATATGGATGATGGCTACCTGTTTTTCAGTGTGCCATATGTGGAGGTGGCCGTTGTCGGGGACTCCATTGACATTGAGATGCGTGTGCACGAAGGTGACCAAGCCACCATTGATGAAGTGATTATCAGCGGGAATGAGAGGACGAATGATCACGTAATCCGAAGAGAACTCAGCACGATTCCTGGACAGAAATTCAGAAGATCGGATTTGATAAGAACACAGCAGCAACTTTCACAGATGGGATATTTCAATCCTCAGAAAATAGAGCAGGATATACGTCCAAATCCAGCAGACGGGACGGTTGATATTGAATGGAGAGTAGAGGAACAATCAAATGACCAAATTGAATTATCAGGAGGCTGGGGAGGGTATTATGGGTTTGTGGGCACCGTTGGTCTTTCATTTAATAATTTTTCGATGCGAAATGTGCCAGATCTGAAAAAATGGAAGCCGCTTCCTACCGGTGATGGCCAACGAGTATCAGTTCGGGCACAAGCTAATGGTAAATCTTTTCAGAGCTACAGTCTTTCATTTACTGAGCCATGGTTGGGCGGAAGGAAGCCACATTCATTGACGGTAAGTTTAAATAAATCCATTTCCAGGTTGGCCAATTCGAGTTATGAGTTTACCGATAAGACTTCTTTGAAGCAAGCCGGAATAACGGTGGGTTTGGGAAGAAGATTGGAATGGCCGGACAATTATTTTGTGCTTACCAACTCACTTTCATTCCTTGTTTACAAATACAGCAATTATTTTGGGTCAACCGTATTGCCTCAAATAGGAAAGACCAAAGAGATAATGTTTAATACCACACTATCTCGCAACAGTATTGATAATCCAATGTATCCGGCATCAGGATCAACAATTTCTCTCAGCCTGAGCTTAACGCCACCTTATTCAATATGGCGCGATCCAAGTTATCTGGATGATATCAACACCAGGTATGAATGGACAGAAATGCACAAGTGGATGTTTGATGCAAAATATTATTTAAAGCTTATTGGAAGCGATAAGCCTGATGGACGTAGCCTGGTATTGGAGACGAAAGCGCACTTTGGATTTATTGGCACATATAATAAAAGTTTAACCCCTGGTCCTTTCCAGCGATTTGTGATGGGTGGTGATGGCCTTGCTGGTGGATTTAATTCATATGTGCTGGGTCAGGAAATTATCGGTTTGAGAGGATACCCTAATAATCAGGTAACACCTCCTCTTTACTCAAAACGCGGTCAACAGCAATTAAATGGAATAGAGGGAGGAATCGCCTACAATAAGTTTGGTTTGGAACTTCGTTATCCGGTTTCGACCAGCCAGTCAGCAACTATTTATGGATTCTTATTTACGGAAGCCGGTAACAACTGGAACAATTACAAGGAACAGAATCCGTTTCAGTTGTATAAATCAGCTGGTGTTGGCGCCAGAATATTTATGCCAGCATTTGGCTTAATAGGACTTAACTGGGCCTATGGATTCGATACGTTACCGGGAGCAACTAGTAAAAGTGGATCACAATTCCACTTTACAATAGGCCAGCAAATCAGATAGAAAATGAGGTTTTTTACCATAATAATATTTTTTCTTCTTTTCGGCCTGAATTTTGTCTCTGCACAGAAGTTCGGTTACTTTGATTCTGATTTTGTATTGAGCAAAATGCCGGAATATAGTAAGGCGCAGGGCGAAATCGATCAATTATCAGGGGCTTGGCAGAAGGAGATTGAAGAAATGCAGTTAAAGGTCGATGAACTATATCGCAGCTATCAGGCCGAGCAGGTATTGTTAACGGAAGAGATGAAACAGGAGCGTTTAGATGAGATTAGGGAAAAAGAGACCGAGTTAAAGGATTATCAAAAAAAGGTATTTGGGTTTGGTGGGTTGTTTTTTTTGAAGAAACAGGAATTGATAAAACCTTTGCAGGATAAAATTTTTGATGCCGTTGAAAAGGTGGCAAAGTCAAATCGGTTAGCTTTCGTTTTCGACAAGTCGGCTGAGTTGGTAATTGTATACACAGACCCAAGGCATGATTATACCGATTTTATATTAGAGGAATTAGGATTAGGAGACCCAAACGATAAAGTCAAATAAATTAAAAAACAATTAACGCGAATTTAAAATGAGAACACTTTTTTTACTTCTTTTTTGTGTATTTGCAGTAAGTGCACAAGCCCAGGAAACACAGAAGATAGGCTATGCCGATTGGGAATATATCTTTAGTCAACTGCCTGAATTCAAGCAAATTGATAGTGAGCTAAAAACACATGGCACACAACTTGAAAATCAGTTAAAGGCGAAATATGCGGACTATGAGAATAAAGTCAAGGCATACCAAGGAATGCCAGCAACAACACCTGATGCGATCAAAGCAGACAAGGAGAGAGAACTTACCGGGTTGCAGGAAAGTATTCAAAAGTTTCAGCAAGATGCCCAGTCATCATTGACGAATAAGCAAACAGCTTTAATGGATCCGGTATTCAAAAAAGTTGGGAAAGCGATTGAAGAGGTAGCTAAAGAAAACGGATTTGCATTTATTATGGCTCCGCAGGTGATGGGAGGAGGAGATATCCTTTTGTACAGCGATGAAAAATATAATGTTTCAAACCTTGTATTGAAAAAGCTTGGCGTAACTCCACAGCCAACTGCCAATAAGTAATCGGTTATAATCAAATTATGAAAAGCCCCGTTATTCGGGGCTTTCATTTTTCAGAAAGTTTTTTTCTCAGGTATTCAGCGGTATATCCTTTGCCTTTTTTGGTCATTTCTTCAGGAGTGCCTTCAAAGAGCAGATTTCCTCCTTGCTTCTCTCCTCCTTCGGGTCCAAGATCGATAATCCAATCAGCACATTTGATAACCTCCAGATTGTGTTCAATCACAATAACAGTATGGCCTTGATCCACTAATGCATTGATGGCCTTTAATAATTTGGAGATATCATGAAAATGGAGACCTGTTGTAGGTTCGTCAAAAATAAAAAGGATGCTGTTCTGACTGCCTGCATTATTCTTGCCCAGAAATGAGGCCAGTTTAACCCGTTGTGCTTCACCCCCTGAAAGTGAATTAGAAGATTGGCCTAGCTTAACATAACCCAGACCCACTTCGAATAATGGAAGAAGTTTTTCGTAAACCGGCTTCTTGTCTTTAAAGAAATCAAGGCCTTCTTCAACCGTCATATCGAGGACATCGAAAATATTTTTTCCTTTATGCTCAACCTCCAACACTTCCTGCTTGAAGCGTTTGCCATGGCAACTTTCACATTTCAAAAAGATATCCGCCATAAATTGCATCTCTACCTTTATCTCTCCTTCGCCTTCACAGGTATCGCATCGGCCACCTTCAACATTGAATGAAAAGTGGGATGGTTTATAGCCACGTTGTTTACTTAGTGGTTGTTCGGCATAAAGAGTTCGAATTGCATCATACGCCTTAACATAACTGATAGGATTCGAACGTGAAGATTTTCCGATAGGATTTTGATCTACGAATTCAACCTGCGTGACCTTGTTAATATCTCCTTCCAATCGGTCATATTTTCCGGGAGTTTCTGCTACCGATCCGCTCATTCTGCCCAATGCGGGATATAGTATTTTTTTAATCAAGGTAGATTTTCCAGACCCACTTACACCGGTAACCACTGTCAGGGCTCCAAGTGGAAATTTTACTTTCAGATTTTTCAGATTGTTTTCACGCGCACCGGAAATGACCACAGAATCTTTCCATTTTCTTCTATTACCGGGCACACGGATTTTTTCAACCCCCGTCAGGTAATTGATGGTATGTGATTTCACGTTTACATTGAGCTCATTTTGTGATCCTTGAAAAATTAACTCACCACCATGCGAACCGGCATCGGGGCCGATGTCTATAATCTGGTCGGCCGCACGCATAATTTCTTCTTCATGTTCAACCACGATCACGGTGTTTCCCAAATCTCTCAGCGACTTTAATACTTCAATCATGCGTGCTGTATCACGCGGATGCAGCCCGATACTGGGTTCGTCCATAATGTACATGGAACCGACCAGTGCACTACCCAGCGAGGTAGCAAGTTTTATTCGCTGAAACTCACCACCGGATAACGTTGAGGTGACTCTGTTTAAAGTAAGATAACCCAAACCGACCTTCGTCATATATTCTAACCGAGATTGTATTTCCGTTAAAATTCTATCTGAAACTTTTTTCTCGTAGGCGGGAAGTTTTAGTTTATCGAAAAAAGATAATGTCTCTTCGATCGGCATCAGCACCAGATCGGTGATTGAAGTATCAGCTATCTTAACGTAAGCAGCATCTTTTCTCAATTTGGTTCCACGACAGTCCGGACAGGTAGTTCTTCCGCGATAACGGGAAAGCATAACCCTATATTGAATTTTGTGAGTTTTAGACTGGAGATATTTAAAGAAGTCATGAATCCCATCAAAGTACTCGTTTCCATTCCATAAAAGATCACGCTCTTTAGGAGTTAGCTCACCATAAGCTCTATGGATAGGAAAATCGAACTTAATTCCATTTTTAATCAAGGGCTTCGCCCACTCACTCATTACCTCTCCACGCCACGGTGCGATTGCCCCTTCATAAACCGAAAGGCTTTTGTCAGGAATCACCAGGTCTTCATCAATACCAAGGATTTTGCCAAACCCTTCACAAGTCTGGCAAGCACCAAATGGATTATTGAAACTAAAAAGATTTATGGAAGGCTCTGTAAACGTGATCCCATCAAGTTCGAAACGATCAGAGAAATTAGTTCGCTGTTTTTCGGAATAGATTATGCAATCTCCATGGCCTTCGAAAAAGGCAGTCTGAACGGAATCGGATAATCGAAAAGTAAGATCTTCATCATTGGCATTAACTACAGCGCGATCAATCAACACCTCAAATTCATCTTTATTAGCTTTTTTTGATTTTGCTGGTTTTTTCTTTTTAATATTTGGATCAGCGGTGGAAGGATTGGGATTTAAAACTTCTTCTATAAACTTTACCTCTCCATTTATTAATACACGAGCAAAACCTTTGCTTAATAGGAGATTTAATTCCTCTTCCAGTTTCCGTCCTTTCGTAATTTTTAATGGTGTGGCGACCATGACACGTGTACCTTCTTTGTGCCTATTGATGAAATCAACGACCTCAGAAACCGTATCTCTTTTTACCTCGTTGCCACTAATAGGCGAATAGGTTATGCCTATTCTTGAATACAACAATTTCAGGTAATCATAAATTTCTGTGGTGGTTCCTACCGTTGAACGAGGATTTCTGGTGTTAACTTTTTGCTCAATGGCAATAGCCGGAGAAACTCCTTTTATATAGTCAACTTCAGGTTTTTCCATTCGTCCTAAAAACTGCCGGGCGTAAGAACTTAAGCTCTCTACGTACATGCGTTGACCTTCCGCAAACAAGGTGTCAAAGGCTAAAGAAGACTTACCTGATCCTGACAATCCTGTAATGACCACTAATTTATTTCGTGGAATGGCCACGCTCAGACTTTTCAGATTGTTGACTCTCGCCTTTTTAATGATGATAAACTCCTTAGGATCGAGGTTATCTAGATATGAGTCGTTGGAATTCGGTTGCATTAGAATCTGCAAAAATAGAAAATAGGGTTGCGTTGTCCTACTTTCGATCCAAACATGACCATGATTTATGACTATGCGGATAAAATTAAACACCATCATGAAGATGGTGTTTAAGATATGTTCAGGTTAACAATTAGTTATCGAAGTCTGGATCGTAGCTTGCTTCTTTACCTCCCTCATCACCTTCAGAATCATAATCGCTGCTATTATCAAAGCCATCATCATCAGCGGAATTCCGCAGGTCGTCATCATCTCCTTCAAATTCTTGCTTTTTACCTGACTCTACATCATATCCACCATCGCTGTTTTTGGTGGCAGGTACTTTCACCAGGTAAACCGAATCATCCGTTTCCAGGGGAAACACGAAAATAGGTTCCTTTTTTGCATTGGTGATCCGCGTTATGTAGGATTCATACCCGTTGGGGTATTGCTCCCGCAATAATTCCTTAAGTTCTTCAGTAAGACTCTCAAGACTCTTAATTACTCGTTTCTTTGTTATAGCCATTGTTTTAAAAATCGGTTCCAAATAGCATAAGAAATTATGTAGGAGGCAAGAATTATTTTAAAAATTTTTGGCATTTCGCAGAATATTTCTACTTTTCAATTCACAAACAATCCAATTAACCAACATACTATCGAGCAAGACATCTACGTTACTTAAACGCAAGCAAGATGATTGACAGAAGATTCAGCGACAGCCAGTTGGTTTCGCTCTATCAAACCGGTAACGAAGAGGCTTTCGAGATGCTACTTCAAAGACACAAATCCCGTATTTATACGGCAATTTACATGATTGTTAAAGATCGTTATGAGGCGGAAGACCTGCTTCAGGATACCTTTATTAAGGCGGTTAATACAATAAAAAGTGGTCGTTATAATGAGGAAGGTAAATTTTTGCCCTGGGTTAGTCGTATTGCCCATAATCTGGCAATCGACCGCTTTCGCAGAAAGAAGCGCTATCCGGAAGTAATTCTGGAGGATGGAAGCAGGGTTTTTGATTCGATGCAATTTTCAGAAGAGTCATATGAAGCCAAGCAACTTCTACGCGACACCAGATCGCGAATTCGGGACTTAATTAAAGAATTGCCTACTGAACAAAAGGAAGTATTGATTATGCGCCATTACCTGGAGATGAGTTTTCAGGAAATAGCAGATCGAACAGGAGTGAGTATTAATACAGCGTTGGGGCGCATGCGTTACGCGCTAATAAATCTTAGGAAGAAAATGACTAAAAACAATATTGCCTATGATAAAGACCTTTACCCAAAACGATCTGATCAGGTTTCTATACCACGAGACCTCGGAGAAGGAGACGAAGGAGATTAATAAAGCACTCCTTTGTGATAGCGAACTACTGGCTCAATATAAAGAGCTTAATGCCGTGCATCGCGAATTGAATGCAGTTCGTGTTGAACCATCGGCTAAGTCCGTTCAGAATATCCTGAATTACGCACGCAGCATGCAAGAGAAATAGTTTGTATTTTTTTGAACAAAAGAATAAGGTCTTCGAAATGGAAGACCTTATTCTTTATTACGGGAATAATTTAGGGATATTGCTTCATGGACAATTTGTCCAATTGTAGCCCTGAAATTTCATTCATCACATCTCCATTAATTCGAGCAACAGTTAGGTTCGATGACATTCAATATTTAATGCACACCTATGCAGAAGTTGGAAGGGATTTTAAATAAGGAACAAGTCGTAAAAAGCTTGCTGCAATAGAGGTGATAAACAATTGGTTTTCTTTCTTTGCACCGTGAAAGTGCTACTACTCCATCAACATTTCAAAACACCGCAAGAAGGTGGTGCCATACGATCTTTTTACCTGGCCAAAGCATTGGTCGAGGATGGGGAGGATGTGCACGTT
>JAHEMS010000508.1 GCA_024643595.1 Bacteroidota bacterium | reverse complement strand
GAAATAGAAGCTTTTTTGAAAGACACTTCGCCTGATGCCTATGAAATCCAGGTCGATCGATTACTTAATTCTCCCCATTTTGGTGAGAAGATGGCCGTTGATTGGTTAGACCTTGCCCGATTTTCTGATTCGCACGGCTACACAGTTGATAGAATTGTGGATATGTCTCCCTATCGGGATTGGGTGATTAATTCATTGAATAGCAATATTCCTTACAACAAGTTTATTCAATGGCAACTCGCAGGTGATCTGATGCCTCAGCCAAGTAAAGAAATGTTAATGGCCACCGCATTCAACCGTATTCACCAGCAAAATACGGAAGGAGGAATCATTGAAGAAGAATTCAGAACAGAATATGTAGTGGACAGAACGAATACAACCGGAGTGGCAATCATGGGTCTTCCAGTTGGGTGCGCGCGATGTCATGACCATAAATATGATCCTATTTCGCAGAAAAATTATTACGAGTTGTTCAGCTTCTTCAATAATGTCAAAGAAGCGGGACAGATTTCATTTGATGATGCGATGCCATCACCATCGATCCTGCTTCCCACAGAGGAAAATGAAAAGATTATTCAATTCATTAAAGAAAAAATTAAAACACAGGAACAAAAATTAGCGACTGCTAAACAATATGCTGAAGTGAATTTCAATACATGGCTTCGCACAAATAGCTATCGTCAGCTAGGGGAGGAGAAAATTCCTGCCAAGGGATTGATTGCGAATTACAATTTTGATAATGGTTCATTAAAAAATTCCGCCAAGGTGCAGGAGTCAGGTATGATGAAGCGAGGGTTGGGTGCAGTGCCTGGAGAAAAACCGGTATTTATAAGTCGTGAAAATGGCATGGCTTTGCAATTGGGTGGAGATGAATGGTTCGATCTTGGAGGAGCAGGAGCTTTTAGAAAGTCAGATCCTTTCAGTATTAGTATAAGCGTATTTATTCCTAAAGAATTTAATGAAGGAGTTATTTTCCATAAGTGTGTTGCAGAACGACTCTATAATTATCGTGGATATCATCTTTATATAAAGGATGATCGGCTGGAACTGAGTATGGCACACACTGCGCCTTCCAATGCAATCGCTAAAATCAGTAAACTACCGTTGCCAAGAGAACAATGGATTCAACTTACTTTCACCTATGATGGATCAGGGAAAGCAATCGGATTGAAATTATATCAGGACGGTAAAGCACTGGATATGGAAACCACCATGGATCAGCTAACAAAAGATATTTTGCTGGACTATAACGTTCAGCCGGGTTTGCAGATTGGTGCATGGGACAGGGGCTTTGGATTGAAAGGTGGAAAGGTGGATGATATTCTGGTTTACAATCGTACACTTACGGAATTTGAAGTAAGCGTGATTGCAGGGCACTCAAGCTGGTCTGCCATTACAGAAAAAGTGCCTGATCAACTTTCTGCAGAGGAGAAAAATATATTAAAAATATATTATCAGGCCAACGTGGATCCAGCTATGTTAGACTTGCAAAATGAATTGAAGAGCATGCGTGGAGAGTTGGCGGACTCCACGGAAAATATTAAGGAGTATATGGTAATGCAAGAGATGAATACGCCGCGCAAGGCGTATCTTCTCAAAAGAGGTAATTACAATGAGCCTGGTGAAGAAGTTTTTCCAAATACACCGGAATCCATTTTACCTTTTCCAGCGGGATTGCCTAAAAACAGGTATGGTCTTGCATTATGGCTCACCGATCCCAATCATCCATTAACAGCCAGGGTTGCGGTGAACCGTTACTGGCAAAATTTCTTTGGAACTGGTTTGGTAAAAACCTCTGAAGATTTTGGCAATCAGGGAGACTTGCCAAGCCATCCGGAATTGTTGGATTGGCTGGCAGTTACTTTTATTGAATCTGGCTGGGATATTAAAGGGCTGTGCAAACTCATTGCGATGTCCGCTACTTATCGGCAGGATTCAAAAGTGATTGCATCAATTAGGGAGAAGGATCCTGAAAACAGGTTATTGTCCCATGGACCATCGGTACGTTTGACTGCTGAAATGATACGCGACAATGCATTAATGGCAAGCGGATTATTAAACAACGGGATAGGAGGGAAGAGTATAAAGCCATACCAGCCAGATGGGCTTTGGGAAATCAACAACACACGCTATAAAGCGGATACAGGAGTAGTTGTTTACCGGCGAAGTTTATATGTGCTGATAAAACGCTCTGTACCTAACCCCACACTGGCAACTTTTGATGCGTCTTCCCGCAGCTATTGTATTTCACGAAGGCAAAAAACAAATACTCCATTGCAGGCTTTGGTTACTTTGAATGACCCTACTTTTGTTGAAGCCTCAAAAGTGCTCGGTGAGCAAATTTCGCAATCAACTGATCCGGAAAAAGGAATTATTGAAGTTTATAGAAAACTTACAGGTCTTCGCCCAAACCTAAAAGAGTTGGAATTACTGAAGCGAGTACAGTTGAATGAATTGAAAAAATTCAATCAGGATAAATCTAAAACCAAAGGCTGGTTGCAGGCTGGTCAATATAAGGTAAATAAAGCTCTGGATCCTGCGTTGGTATCGGCCAACGCTGTCGTTGCCAGCGTCATCTTAAACTCAGATGCTACTTTAACAAAAAGATAAGGATGAGCGATACACATAAAGATCCGTTTAGACTTTCAGTATTCGATCCATTAAATAAAAAATTGGACAGACGTGATTTTCTGACCAAAACATCCCTTGGGCTTGGCGCCTTGGCCTTAGGTTCATTGATCGGTAAGGAAGCGCTGGGAAAAATTGAATCTGCACTTACTACACCACCAGCGCTTACCCTTGAAGATGAGATCCTCAGCGCTCTTCCGCATTTTGCTCCAAAGGCAAAGCGAGTTGTTTATTT
>JAHEMS010000507.1 GCA_024643595.1 Bacteroidota bacterium | reverse complement strand
ATATCCTTTCTCAAAATTCCAATCTCCTCTTCCCCCTCCCGCAATGCGGTGGTGACAATATCTTCATTCAACTCGGCTTTGCCACCGGGCAAGCTGATCTGGCCGCCATGTGTACCTAAGTAATCAGGTCGTTTGGTCAGTGGAAATTTTATTATACCCTCTTCCTCATACAATAATATCAGGACTCCCCCTGGCTTGGGTGGCGCCTTGTGGTCAAACTTTGGTGTGATAAACCCTGATGGCATAGCACGCAACGGCTCGTGCGCCTTGGAGCCCGGCAACGGAAGTTTTAATCGTTCTTCGAGCCTGCCAACTAATTCAATTAAATTCATGGACACGCCTTCAATAATGCTGGTGTAACCATCCCGTCATGAATCTCTTCTGACTTTTTGAACGACTCGCAGGCACTTAATTTATTTCCGTTATTCAGGAATGCTAGTCCCAGATAGAAATAGATCTTATCCACAAAAGGATCCATATCCACCGATTGCCTTAATAGTCGCTCGGCATTCGCGTAATCTTTTCTCTCCAGCATCAGAATCCCTTTGTTGCGATAAGCCCATGCATTATAGGGATCAAGACCAATGCTTTCATTGATATCGGCTTCTGCCTTTTCAAGATCTTTCATCTGGAGATAGATGAATCCTCGGTTGTTCAGGAAGTAAGCCTGACGCGGGGCAAGGGACAATGCTTTTTCTATTGAAGAAAGTGCCGCGCTATAGTTACCCGTTTCAGTTTCTATCATCGCGAGGGTATTATATATATTGGGTTCTTCAGGCTTCAGTTTCACGGCTACTTCTAACTCCTCACGCGCCTGATCAAAATTCTTTAAATAATACTGAACCGTTGCGTGATTAACTTTACTGTCCGGGTTTTCTGGTTCAATAGCCATCGCCCGATCCAGTGCTTGCAGTGCTTTATCAAATGCTCTCATCCTGGTATATACCAGTCCCTGCGTAAAATAAACAAGGGCCGTGTCGGGCTTAAGTTGAGCCACTCTTTCTAAATCAGCAAGCGCTTTATAATATTCCTTCAATTCATAGCTGGTGTTGGCATGGTTAAGAAGAGCGTTTATAAAGTCGGGTTTACAACCAATTGCCTTCTCATAATATTCATGCGCTACGTCAAAACGTTCTTGTTCAAAATAGGCAGTACCTAAATTATTCCAGGCATCGGCATAACAAGGCTCCACCTTGATCGCCTCACCATAATAATAGCTTGCCTGTTCAAAATTACGTTCCTTGAGTGCCAGGTTTCCTTTCAATAAAAACTTTTGAAGCCTCGCCTCCCTGGAATCCCCGCAGGCGACCAACAACACAAAAACCAACCATTTTTTCATCGTAGCAATATATTAACAGACTATTCCAACATAGGTTAATCCAAAATCCTGACATGAGATAAACTCCATGCAGTAAAATAAATGCCCAAAGGTACGTGACTGAAGTGATAAGGTTCAAGGCTCATGTTGCTAATTAACCGGATAGTTACTGCAGTGCAATCGGTTACAACACAAAAACAACTTCGATATTCGGCTTATAATTATTAACGGCCGTTAGCCATGATTTAAATTTATGGTCTTTTCTCACTATATATTTTGAATACTTAAAAGTTCTATTTTCCTTTGAGCCACTGAAATGAATAATACACAAAACATCCACGGCCATCATCATCATGCACTTAGCTTGAGCGGCTGGTCTTTGTTTTGATCGATTAAATAAGAATTGACAAAAGGCTTGCCAGCAATTGGTAGGCCTTTTTTTTTAGCACAAAATTATGAGTACTATGTTACGTATCGCGATTCAGAAATCAGGAAGACTTCAGGAAGAATCACTAAAGCTACTGAAAGAGAGTGGGCTGGCTTTCAGTAATGGGAAGGAGCAGCTGAAAACACAAGCGACCAATTTCCCGGTCGAGTTACTATTTCTTCGGGATGACGATATTCCTCAATACATTGAAGATCAGGTGGCCGATGCCGGCATCGTGGGTGAAAATGTGATGCTGGAGAAGCAAAAGAAAAATGAAGTGATCAAACGGCTCGATTTCGCAAAATGCCGGTTATCGATCGCTATTCCCAGATCAGAAACCTATGGCGGAATCTCGTCCCTGGCCGGTAAAAATATCGCCACGTCCTATCCTACTATTGTAAAACAATTTCTTTCGAAGCATAATATTGAAGCAGGCATCCATGAGATCAGCGGATCTGTTGAAATTGCACCTGGTATAGGTCTTGCCGATGCCATATGTGATATTGTAAGCACAGGCAGCACCCTGCTAAGCAATGGCTTGAAAGAAGTTGAAGTAGTGATGAAATCGGAGGCCGTGTTGATCGCAACACCAGACCTGGAAGCTGAAAAGAAAAAGATTCTCAATAAACTACTGTTCCGCATTCAATCCGTGCAGTCCGCTAAAAATAATAAATACATTTTGCTGAATTGTCCGAATGAAGCCATAGAAAAAATAACCAACGTCATCCCGGGAATGAAAAGTCCAACCATCATGCCCTTAGAGCGAAAAGGTTGGTCTTCCCTGCATTCGGTAGTAAATGAAAATGATTTTTGGGAAAAGATTGATCAGTTGAAATCATTTGGCGCCGAAGGAATACTGGTCATCCCGATTGAAAAGATGATTGCATAACACGATGAAAATTATCACAAACCCTGACCGTTCGCAATGGTTAAATCTTTGCCAACGGCCACAGATTGAACTCGAGTTTCTGGAAAGTACGGTCAGAAATGTACTGAACCGCGTACGTAAATCCGGGGATGAAGCCTTGAAAGAATTAACCGTTCAATTTGATAAAGTAACGATTGAAAAAATCCAGGTATCGCAAGCTGAAATTGACGAAGCGATAGCTTTAGTTCCGTCC
>JAHEMS010000506.1 GCA_024643595.1 Bacteroidota bacterium | reverse complement strand
TGGCAAAAATGGCATTGGATGATTTACCAGTGGTATTTGAAAAAAGTGAAAATGATCGCGTCAGTCTAAACAGCATTTATGAACAATTTGCTGACGATATGGAAGTTTCTTTAAGGAACAATGATTTAGAGACGCATCATAAATCGGGTAATGTAAAAAATGCCATGGAAGAAGCCGCTAAGGTTATCGAAGCGGAATACAAGATTCCGTTCCTGGCACATACCACGATGGAACCCATGAATTGCACCGCTTGGATTCATGATAATAAATGTGAGCTGTGGTGCGGTAGTCAGAATCCTTTAGGTTTTGCAGGTGATGTCGCTGAATTACTGGACATGGATATTTCGCAGGTTATTGTTCATAATCAATTTCTCGGTGGTGGATTTGGCAGACGCTCAGAAACCGATGTAGCCAAACAAGTAGTACTCCTCGCTAAAGAAGTAAACTATCCGGTCAAGCTGATCTGGTCGCGTGAAGAAGACATTCGTCATGATTTGTATCGCGAGGCCAATCTGTGCAGGATGAAAGCTGGATTGAAAGAGGATGGTAATCCGCTTGCAATCACCCATCAGTTTTTATTTAAACATCATCCACCCGAAGCACCTGATATTCCTTATGATATCGAACATCAGCTTATCCATTATTCTGAAAGTAAAACGCATGTGCCGTGGGGCAACTGGCGAAGTGTAGATCATTCTATGCATGGGTTCTTCATCGAATCATTTATCGATGAACTTGCCTATGCCAGCGGTAAAAATCCATATGCCTTCAGGCGTGATCTGTTTTCCAAAGAACCCAGGTATCAGAAAGTCCTTGATCTTGCCGCAGAGAAAGGAAATTGGGGAAAGGAATTACCACCCAATTGGGGTAGGGGAATAGCGATTCAAAAATCATTTGGATCTATTGTAGCCGAAGTGGCAGAGGTTGAAGTAAGTGATGAAGGTAACGTGCGCGTGCACCGCGTGGTGTGTGCGGCTGATGCCGGATTCGCCATTCATCCCAATGGATTTCAGGCACAAATGGAAAGTGGAATTATTTACGGATTGACAGCGGCGATGACCGGAGAAATTACCATTGAGAATGGCGCAGTGGTGCAAAGTAATTTCCATGATTATCCCGCCATGAGAATTAATGAAGTCCCAACGATTGAAACTTATATCATTAATAGTGGCCATGCTCCTGGTGGTGCCGGTGAGCCAAGTACACCTGTAGTTGGTCCTGCTGTTACGAATGCTATTTTCAATGCTACAGGAATACGTATTCGTCAACTACCGATTAAAAATCATGATTTGAGTCGGGCGAAATGGAAGAATATTTTTGTGGGTTGAACGATTGGATTTCAGATATGCTCAGCTGGTCATCAACTGTTTTTGGATGTTCATCGGAAAGTTAAAACTTCAAGTGAACGGATGAAACACACGCGATAACTCTACTCTAACTCTTAGTTGCTATAGTTCTTATACTCTTCGCGCAAGACCGACTTCTTAAATTTGCCCACTGAAGTTTTTGGAATCTCTTTCACAAACTTGATCACATCCGGTAACTGAAATTTTGCGAACTGAGGTGCGAGAAAAGCCAGCAACTCTTCGTCAGTTACTGCATTATCTTCTTTTAATACAACGCACGCCATTGGGCGTTCCGCCCATTTTTCATGAGGTATGGCAAACACCGCAGCTTCCGCTACGGCAGGATGTCCCATCAGCGCACCTTCCAGCGCGACTGAGCTGATCCATTCGCCACCGGATTTGATGACATCTTTGCTGCGATCTTTGATTTCGATGTACCCTTTCTCATCGATGGTTACGATGTCGCCTGAACGGAACCAGCCATCGCTGGTAAACTTATCTTCCTGTTCCGTGGTGTTGTAATAGGCACTTGCAATCCAGGGGCCTCTCACTTCAAGTTCCCCCATGGTGATACCATCCCAGGGTATGAATCCATTTTCATTTCTTCCCCGGATTTCTACAAAAGCAGAAGGCACACCTTGCTTCGCGCGATAATCATATTGTACTTCCTTATCCAGGCTTTGTATTTCACTGTTAAGCACGCCGATGCTTCCCACGGGGCTGGTTTCCGTCATCCCCCAGGCGTGCAGGATACGTAGTCCATATCGCTCCTGAAAACTTTTGATCATGGAGCGTGGAGCTGCGGAGCCGCCAACAATCATCGTGCGTAATGAACTCAAATTATATTTACCGGGATGAGTATCCAATACGTTCAAAATCCCAAGCCAGATGGTAGGAACGCCCGCGGTGATCGTTACTTTTTCTTTTTCAAATAATTCCAGCAAGCTTGGTGGGTCAAGGTAAGGTCCAGGAAACACCATCGTGCAACCGATCATGGTACAGGTGAAAGGCAGTCCCCAGGCATTGACGTGAAACATAGGCACTACGGGGAGCACCACATCCGATTCCAACAGGGAAAGGCCTTCCGCGTAGGCGCTTACCATAGAATGCAATACGATAGAGCGATGAGAATATAGTACCCCTTTTGGTTTGCCCGTTGTGCCGGAGGTATAGCACATCGCGGCAGCGGTGTTTTCATCGCCTTCAAAGGGTATGTAATTTTTTTCATCTCCAGAAGCGATGACGTCTTCATAGTTCAACATTCCTTCAGGAACGGGCTGGCCGGCATTGGGTATAACGATGATATGTTTGATGTTTATTTTGCTCTTGAATTTATCGAACAAGGGTAACAATACCTGATCGACCATCATCACTTTATCTTCTGCATGATTGACAATGTATTCAAGATCATCGGGAGATAAGCGGAGATTTAACGTATGCAGTACACCTCCAAAGGACGGAACGCCAAAATAAATTTCAAGATGCTGGTAATGATTCCAGCACAGGGTAGCCACGCGGAATCATTA
>JAHEMS010000082.1 GCA_024643595.1 Bacteroidota bacterium | reverse complement strand
CTGCCACACCGCCCAGGTTCTTTTTTCGATGTTGAAACCAACTCTTAGACTCAATTACTTCAATCAGGTTTGCATAAGGATCCTGCAAATAAAAATGCATACGCCCATCCGGACCAACCACCGGTTCGCTTAACAAATTCACCTCTTTTAATTTGAGGTCATTGTAGGCATCGACAACTGATCTCGCCTTTATCTTAATAGCTGTAACTCCTGTATCGCCTAAAACTATTTCCTTGGGTATGTCTTGAGGCTTGCGACTGGTATATTGCCAGATTTCAAGCCCAGCTCCACCTTCAAGATTCATAGCCAAAATAGCATATCGTTGATGGGCCTGGTCACCTGTATATCGCTTCATCAGTGATGCTGTGGCATGGTCGCGGAATATGGGTACATTCATTCCAAACGCTTTTCGATACCATGCCCAAGCCTGCTCCGCATCTTCAACACCTAAACCGATTTGCTGTATACCATTTATTTGATAGTTCATTTCCACATGCGCTTCTAAGGATATTTACAATAAAGCAGGCCTTTTAGAGAACCCAAAGTTGGTTTAAAAAAGGAAAAATAAGAGATTATCTTTATAATTCATTGCCTGATATACAAATCTCGTATCTCTGATTCATAAAATCTGTTATTTTGAATGCTTACGGATAATGGTTAGAAATTATGCATCCAAACTTTTTGCATTGATGAAAGTAAAAAAGCATTAAAATGCTTCAAATCCGAACCAAGAAATTCATGTCCATAAAAAGTGCCCAATTAGTTTTTTTAATGGTAATGAGTGTTTTCAACATCATCGCCCAGCCAAAAATATCTCACGATGAATTTGATAGACTATTAAAAAAGTATGTTTCCTCCTCGGGAAAAGTCAACTACAAGGGTTTTATCAACGATTCTTCAGCATTGAACAAGTACCTAAATTCATTGAGGAATACACCCCCTAACGACAAAACCTGGACAAAATCTGAACAAATGGCCTACTGGATCAATGCCTATAATGCGTTTACCATAAAATTGATCATCGATAATTATCCCATTGGAAGCATCAAAGATATCAGCAGTACCATTCAAATACCTTTTGTAAATACGCCCTGGGATATCAAATTCATAACAATTGGTGACATAAGAATGGACCTTAACCAAATTGAGCATGGCATTCTGAGAAAGAAATTTGATGACCCACGTGTACACATGGCATTGGTTTGTGCCAGTAAATCTTGCCCAATTTTACTTGATCAAGCCTATACACCAGAAAAGCTTGATCAGCAGCTTACCCGTCAAACAAAGGCATTTCTGGTGGATCCAATGCGTAACAAAATATCTGAAGAAAAACTGCAATTGAGCATGATTTTCAAGTGGTATCACATGGATTTTGAGAAAAATGGAGGCTCTGTAACTTCATTCATAAACACCTATTCAACCTATGCCATTAAAACTAATGCTAAAATCTCCTATCTGGAATACGATTGGAGATTAAATGACTGAGAGAAAGGTGCTTATTTTTCTATTCCAGTTGGCGTTTATGGTCATTTTCTCTATTTTTGCACCTCATTTTTAAACATTATATACAAATCATGAAAAACTACGAGACGGTATTCATTTTAAATCCCGTTTTGTCTGAAGACCAGGCAAAGGATACTGTCGAGAAATTCGTGAAAGTGCTAACTAAAGCTAAAGCTGAAGTTATCAATGTAGAGAAGTGGGGACTTAAGAAGATGGCCTACCCTATCCAGAATAAGTCTACCGGTTTCTACAACTTAATCGAATTTACGACTACCTCCTCCGACCTGATTAACACACTCGAAACTGAGTACAGACGAGACGAATCAGTAATGCGCTTTTTAACTACAGTATTGGATAAGCATGCTGTAATCTACAATGAGCGTAGGCGTAAAGGCGAATTCAATCGCAACAAAAAATCAACAAGCACAAGAAAGGAGGAAGTGAAAGCATGACACTAATGAATGAACCCATCAAGCGCGCTGAAATTAAACCTAAGTATTGCCGCTTCAAGAAAAATGGAATCAAGTACATCGATTATAAAGATCCTGATTTCCTTTTGAAATTTATCAATGAGCAGGGTAAACTGTTACCTCGCAGACTTACCGGCACTAGCTGGAAGTTTCAGAATAAAGTATCGCAGGCCGTAAAAAGGGCCCGTCATATTGCTATTCTTCCTTACGTAGCTGATTCAATGAAATAACCTTAACCTGTACCATTATGGAAATAATTTTGAAACAAGATGTAGCAGGACTCGGTTACAAAAATGATACGGTGAAGGTAAAGCCTGGTTATGGAAGAAACTTTTTGATTCCATCAGGCGTAGCCATCATAGCAAATGAGTCAAATAAAAGGGTGGTTGCTGAAAACATCCGTCAGGCCGCTCACAAGGCTGCCAAATTAAAGCAGGATGCAGAAGCACTGGCTGCTAAAATCGGAGAACTTACAGTAGAGATTGGAACTAAAGCCGGTGAATCTGGAAAGATTTTCGGTGCGGTTACAGCAGTTCAGGTATCTGATTTTCTTAAGACGAAAGGATTTGAGGTTGATCGTAAGAAAATTCATTTCAAAGAACAACCTAAGCAAATCGGTACTTACTCAGTAACACTTGACCTTCACAAAGAAGTGAAACATGCGATCAATGTGAATGTAGTAGCTGAATAGGGTATTACGAAGTATACTAAAAAGGCCATGATCACATCATGGCTTTTTTTATCCTACAATAAGTTATGCCGGCTTTTCAATGGCAGCCACTAATTGGCCATACCAACTTTCGCCATATTTTCGCGTGAGTGGGTCTTTCAAAAATTTATACAGCGGAACCTGCAATGATTTTCCATAGGAACAGGCCGCTGAACAAATATCCCACTTGTGATAATTTACCGCTTCAAAACCTTTCTTATTCTTGGTGATGCGGATAGGATACAAATGGCAGGAAATGGGTTTTCTGAAACCAATTTTACCATCCAGATAGGCTTGTTCAATACCGCACTTCAAAACTCCCTCCTGGTCATAATGTGCATAAGCACATTCCTTTCCCTCTATGGTTGGTGTTGAAAAATCGCCATCCTCATCCAAAATAAAGAGACCCTGTTTTTCAATGGCTTTTATTCCTTCATGGGTGAGATATGGCTTTACATCCTCTATAATTTCTTTCATCACTGGAAGTTCATCCTCTTCGAGCGGTGCACCCAAATCACCTTCAACACAGCAAGCGCCTTTGCATTTCTCCAGGTGACATACGAACTCAACTTCTTTAATATCATCCGAAACCAATATCTCTCCTACCTTTATCATTTTTTGTTATTATTTAAAATTTCAATTTAGTCGTTTACCTGACACTTTTTCTCTTTTTGTAATTTCTTAGAAAAGAATTTACGACCATATCTAAATGTCTAGCAGTAACTTGGATAAGTCATGAGCAAATAAAATATATTTTATTTGCCTCAGTATTCCATAACTCAAAGTAAATCAACCTAATTCATCTTACTAATAAATAATCAATTGAAGCAATATTTTTTAGAACAACATTACCTTGGAATTGCTGTTTATCGAATGACCGAGTGTCTCTATATTGCACACGCTTTATGACTAATTACCTGGAAAGCCTTAACGAGCCGCAGCGTGAGGGTGTGATGAATACGGAGGGAGCCTGCATGATCATTGCCGGCGCGGGTTCAGGAAAAACCCGTGTTCTCACACTTAGAATCGCCCACCTGATGCATAGCCATAATGTTGATCCCTTTAACATCATGGCATTAACATTTACTAATAAGGCTGCCCGGGAAATGCGCGAAAGGCTTGAACATATTGTGGGGCAGGATGCCCGTAACTTATGGATGGGCACGTTCCATTCCGTTTTTGCCAGAATTTTAAGGGCTGAAGCCCATTACCTCGGCTACCCCAACAACTTTACAATTTACGATACCGATGATTCAAAATCGCTTTTACGGAGTGTAATTAAAGAGATGGGGTTGGACGATGCCATGTATAAAGTCAATGCGGTATATAATCGAATATCTTCAGCAAAGAATCGATTGATCTCCTGGCAGGAATACATCAATAATCCTATCCTCACGGCTGATGATACAGCCAACATGCGCCCCGAAATTGGTAACATTTTCAAAGCTTATTCGCTCCGTTGTTTCAAATCCGGCGCAATGGATTTTGATGATCTTTTGTTCAATACGGATAAGCTATTTAAAGAGCATCTGGAAGTGCTTAACAAGTACCAACAGCGATTCCGATATCTTCTTGTAGATGAGTTTCAGGATACGAACCTGTGCCAGTATTTTATTATTCGTAAGCTCGCCTCAGTACGCGAAAATATCTGCGTAGTGGGTGATGATGCTCAAAGCATTTACGCGTTTCGAGGAGCTGATATCTCCAACATACTCAACTTTGAAAAAGATTATCCAGAGCTACGAATTATTAAACTGGAACAGAATTATCGATCAACACAGACTATTGTAGATGCCGCGAATTCGGTCATTGCTAAAAATAAGGCTCAACTTCCTAAAAATGTCTGGACCGCAAATGAAGAGGGAACCCTTATTGAATTGATAAAGGCAGTTTCTGACAATGAAGAAGGTAAGCTGATTGCCACTTCTATATTTGAAGAAAAGATGCAACAGCAATATAAGTTCAGCGACTTTGTCGTGTTGTACCGGACCAATAGCCAATCCCGATCCATAGAAGAAGCATTGAGACGGATGAATATCAAGTATAAGGTTGTTGGCGGACTCTCCTTCTATCAACGCAAAGAAATTAAAGATATCCTGGCTTATCTTCGCTTCTCCCTCAATCAACAGGATGAAGCATCATTCAGGAGAATCATCAACTACCCCAAGCGTGGAATTGGCGACTCAACCATAGACAAAATAGTTGTGGCCGCTAATGATCACGGCATCTCAATCTGGGAAGTACTACAAAATGCGTCTTCGTTCCTTGGGGGCAGGGCGTCTGGACTTATTGATGATTTCGTCACCAAGATAAAACGATTCGGCATCGAAATTCAGAATAAAGATGCTTATGAGGCGGCCGCGGAAATTGGCAAATCGTCTGGTCTGATGAAAGAACTGTATGAGGACAAAACAGTTGAGGGACTTAGTCGATATGAGAACGTTCAGGAACTACTCAATGCGATAAAGGAGTATGTTGAAGATCCTGAAAAAGAAGATAAGAGTTTGGGCGCCTTCCTTCAGGAAGTATCCCTCATCACCGGACAGGATGAAGATAAAGATAACGATCCGGACAAGGTAACGTTAATGACGATTCACATGGCCAAAGGGCTTGAGTTTAAAAATGTTTACATCGTAGGCATGGAAGAGGATTTGTTTCCATCGCAGATGATGCTGAGCAGTCGATCCGAACTGGAAGAAGAAAGAAGGCTTTTTTATGTTGCGATTACAAGAGCACAAAAGAAACTATTTCTCTCCTATGCGTTAACACGCTATCGGTTTGGTCGCTTAAAAAATTGCGAGCCAAGCCGATTCTTAGATGACATTAACAGTCGCTTCATCAAGGTAAGCTCTAAAAAGTTTGGTGGATTTGAATCAACGCCCAATCCGAATTTCGCAAAAAGTTTCGTCAGCGGAATGAAGAAGACTGTTAGCACGCAACCCATTCCCAAACCATCCGCATATAGGCCTTCCGCGGATTTTTCACCAAGCGACACAACTGGACTAAAAGAAGGCATGAAGGTGGAACATCCAAAATTCGGTTTTGGATCAGTGATGAAAATCGAGGAATTGGGCCCAGAACGAAAGGCCAAGATCAATTTCACAGATTTTGGTGAGAAGACCTTATTGCTTAGCTTTGCCAAGCTGAAAATACACGAGAATTAGCATTTCATGATTGGAGAATACAATACTTCGCGAGAGCATATCATCTTAAAGGAATATGGCCGCAATGTTCAGAAACTGGTTAATTACATACGCACCGTTCCTGATAAGGAGAAACGAACCCAACTAGCCACCACGTTGATTGAATTAATTAAACAACTGGCACCGGTAGCAAAAGAGGCACAAGAAAATCCGCAGCGTATGTGGGATGATTTATACATCATGGCCGATTTCAATCTGGATGTTGATAATCCATTCACCACTCCTGACCGCACTATCTTGTTTAAGAAGCCTCGAAAGATGGACTACCCTCAAAACGATGTTCGATTCAAGCATTATGGCAAAAACATTGAGAAGTTAGTGCATGAAGCCGTAAAGAAAGATGATCCTAAAGAACTGGAAGAGGCTGCGATATACCTGGGTAAGTTGATGAAAACATTTTACAGCGCCTGGAACAAAGAAACACTTGATGATTCAGTCATTGTTAAAGATCTTCAAATTTTATCGCAGGGTAAATTGAAGTTGAATCTTGATAAAGTACGCGAAGACAATCTGTTTGAAAAGCTCTACCGTGAACAAAGAAAAACCGGTCAACGCCCTCAGGGCGGAGGTGGAGGTAATGAAAACCGAAATCAAAGAAACCGGTTTAAAAAGAATCGGCATCGTAGAAGAGATCAATGAGTGTCTTTAAAATTAAAGGTGGGCGTTCTCTTAAAGGAGAAATTATTCCACAGGGAGCAAAAAACGAAGCCCTTCAAGTCCTTTGCGCTCCTTTACTAACTTCAGATCCGGTAACAATACATAATGTGCCGGATATTCTTGATGTAAATAAACTCATCGATTTAATAGCCGACTTAGGCTGCAAAGTTGAACGACTTCAAAAAGGAACATTCAAGTTTACAGCGGCTGATATCAATATCGATTATTTAAAGACATCAGAATACCGAAAGAAAGCGGCCACCTTGCGTGGATCAGTTATGTTGCTGGGTCCCATACTCGCCAGATTTGGGGAAGCCAACATACCGAAACCAGGTGGAGATAAAATTGGAAGAAGAAGACTGGATACGCATTTCATAGGTTTCCAGAATCTCGGCGCTAAATTTAATTACAATGCCGATGAAAATCTTTTCAATATTGATGCTTCTCATTTGAAAGGATGTTACATGTTGCTGGATGAAGCCTCTGTAACAGGTACAGCTAATATTATTATGGCTGCCGTGATGGCAAAAGGAACAACCACCATATACAATGCCGCCTGCGAACCTTACCTGCAGCAACTCTGCCTGATGCTGAATCGAATGGGTGCTAAAATTGGTGGTATAGGTTCTAATCTTTTAACCATTGTTGGCGTAGAAAAACTGGGTGGTACAGATCATACGCTGTTGCCTGATATGATTGAGATTGGAAGTTTTATTGGCCTTGCTGCCATGACAAAATCAGAAATTACCATTAAGAATTGCCGCATTGATATGCTCGGACTCATTCCTGAAACCTTCAGGCGACTGGGTATTAAACTTGAATTGCATGGCGATGATATTTTTGTGCCTGCCCAGGATCATTATGAAATTGAAACCTTCATTGATGGTTCAATCCTTACTGTTGCTGACTCCCCCTGGCCAGGTTTCACTCCTGATCTATTGAGTATTGTTTTAGTGGTTGCCACACAAGCCAAAGGCACTGTTCTGGTTCATCAAAAGATGTTTGAAAGCAGACTCTTCTTCGTGGATAAACTGATTGATATGGGCGCCCAGATTATTTTATGCGACCCTCATCGGGCAACTGTGATTGGTCTTGACCGCAAGCAGGCTTTACGCGGAATTAAAATGTCCTCTCCGGATATACGCGCCGGTGTTGCCTTATTGATCGCCGCCTTATCGGCTCAAGGAGAAAGTGAAATATCCAATATAGAGCAAATAGACCGGGGCTATCAGGATATTGAAGTTCGATTGAAAATGTTAGGTGCAAAAATTGAACGGGTAGCCTTAGCCTGAATTGCGCTTACTACCTCGAATATTTCTTAAGCAAATAAAATACTACCATGGTAAATACTGGAGCGGCCACCAGATCTATGGTATAATGAACATGTTGAACCAGTATTAAGCCAGCAATAATCACTGAATTAAAGATTATTATATTCTTAAAAACGGTTCGAACTTCGAGCAATGCAAATAAAGTAAGCGAAGCTAAATGTCCTGAGAAAAATAAATCTTTATTGAATGCCACACCTCCATAAGCAATAACATCTACAATCGGGTCATGCAATGGAATTATATTATCGGGCGGCTCTAACGTTATAACGAACATGGTCATCATTCTAAGTAACGTAATGATCAGATAACATTTTAGACCCAACAATACAGACAACGGCTTATCCCAAATTCCCTGAAGTGTTATCAGCAATGAACAATAAATGAGTCCGAAAATAATCCATGAATGATCCTGGGGGGGTAAAAGATGATGCAACGGATCGTTAAGTAGAATACCCGGCTTAGGTCCAATAACAGAATGAAAGTAATGCGGTAAAAAGTAGACGACCAACAGCGTCATCACCACAAAGAATAAGGACTTACTATTGAAAGACTTATTTTTAATGGCTTCACTCCACGTAAGGACGACCTGGTTCACCTTACTTTCAGAATGTTATTGTTAATCCTACCGGGCAATGGTCCGAACCATGGTATTGATCATAGACAAAGGCATCATTGACATTGCTCATGATCTTTTCCGGGACAATAAAATGGTCAATGCGCCACCCCACATTTTTAGCCCTTCCATTAGTCACAAAATTCCAGTACGTATATTTAACGGTATCCGGATAAAGGTGACGAAATGTATCAATGAAACCCGCATTGAGTAATGCACTGAAGCCATCGATTTCTTGCTGCGTGTAACCGGCCGATTTATTGAAGTTTTCCTTTGGTCTTGCCAGGTCAATGGGCTGGTGCGCCACATTAAAATCCCCGCACATGATCACTGGCTTCCTCCTGTTAAGCCACATCATATACTCACGAAAAGCAACATCCCAGTTTTGACGATAATCCAACCTAGATAATCCTTCACCCGAGTTAGGCGTGTAAACCGTCACCAAAAAGTGCGAAGGATATTCAGCACATATCACTCGGCCTTCCTTATCATATTCCTCAATACCCATATCATATACCACATCAATGGGTTCATGCTTGGTAAGTATGGCCGTACCGGAATAACCTTTTCTTGCTTTTGAAGAATTGGCATAAGTTTTATACTCGGGAAGAAGCTCACACGCAGATAACGTCTCTTCTTTTGCCGCTTTGGTTTCCTGCAGGCAGATTACATCTGGTGCCATCTTCCGAACATTTTCTACAAACTCTTTTTTAAGAATGGCCCGAATACCATTTACATTCCATGAAACCAAATGAAGCTGTGACATACTGATTATGATAAAAATAAAGGCAGGAATTACCTGCCTTAAAACGATGTATTAATTTACTTAAAATTGATAACGCACAAATGCTTCTATTGCTTCATACTCAGCAAGGCCAAGTAAGTTATAGGCATCTGCCGTTGCATGATTCCGGTCTTCCGCACGCACCCAGAACTCCCTCTTATCACTGCCCGGAAATACAGCGCTATCCTTATGTTTCACCCGATCAATTGCCTTATAGATGGCAGCAAGGCAAACGCGATGTGTGCCGTGTGGGTCCGACAAATCACCGGCAGCGTAGATCTGGTGAGGCTTAATTTGTTCAATCAAATCAACAATGATCTGGACATCCTTTTCTCCGATAGGCTTCTTCTTTACCGTCCCAGTTTCATAGAATGGCATATCAAGGAAATGTGCCTGACTGTCAGGGATACCCGTATAGCGACATCCAGCTTTCGCCTCTCCCCTGCGGATCATCCCCTTAATCTTCATTACCTCAGGACTATCAACCTGACCGGGCTTTTTATTCTTGATGTCGTATACAATTTTCTCGTAAAACTTCTCGCCATCTTCCTTGCTTAAACCAAAAGAATGATTGAAGTCACGCACAAAATCAGCAAACCGTATGGCATCATCGTCAAAAACAGCAATGTTACCCGATGTTTGATAAGCCACATGCACTTCGTGGCCCTGATCAACAAGCCGTATGAAAGTACCTCCCATTGAAATCACATCATCATCGGGGTGCGGACTGAAAATAATTACGCGTTTCGGGAAAGGCGTTGCACGCTCCGGACGTTTTGAATCATCCGCATTGGGTTTGCCTCCTGGCCAACCGGTGATCGTATGTTGCAACGCATTGAATATTTTAATATTCACCTGATAGGCAGAACCAAATTCTGTAATGATATCACCCATGCCGTGCTCCATGTAATCAATGTTAGTTAATTTGAGCACCGGCTTTTCAAGTTGTAGACACAACCATACTACGGCCTTTTGAATGATCGTTTCATTCCAATCCACACTATCCACCAACCAGGGTGTTTTAATTCGAGTGAGTTTTGATGAAGCAGCTTCATCAAGGATCACCTGCGCATTGGGGTGATGTTGCAAAAAGGTAGAAGGAATCTGATCCGTGACCGGACCTTCTACTGCCTTTTGAACAATGGGGCCTTTTCCTTCACCCCAGGCCATCATGATGATGCGTTTGGCTTTCATGATAGATCCCACACCCATTGTAATTGCCTTACGGGGAACGTTCTCCTCACCAAAGAAATCGCTGGCAGCATCAATTCTAGTGACCTGATCCAAGGTGATCATACGAGTAGGTGATTTCTCGGATGAACCCGGTTCATTAAAACCGATGTGACCCGTTCTTCCTATCCCCAATACCTGTAAGTCAATGCCCCCGAGTGAATCTATTTT
>JAHEMS010000505.1 GCA_024643595.1 Bacteroidota bacterium | reverse complement strand
TGATTTACAGGACGTTCCGCATCACACTATTTGCACCATCTATAAAGCGTTGGGCTTTTATTATGTTGAGCGTTTTGATGAAGCAGCCAAAGTGCTTAATGGGTTATTAAATGATATCAGTCTGAAGAAATTTCCATTTGTCCAAATGGAGGTGAAAGCTATTTTAGCATTGCAATATTGTATGTTGAGGGATTTTGAATTATTTAATCAGTTCAGCAGCAGTGTGCAGCGACAAATCAGAATGTTTGGAAAGGATGAATGCAAAAATGTATTGCTCTTTCTAAAGATTTTGAAAATAGCTACTAGCGAAGCGAAGAAAGATAAACCGAAAAAGATCAGCACCATTATACCTAAATTTCAGGCTGAGTCTATTACCTATTTTGCCCCGACGTACTTTATTAAAATGGATGAAAAATTCATCTCAAACCTGACCAATATCGAAGGGCCACGGAGTTGATGCAATATTATTAAACATCAATATCCTTGATCGTATCAAAAGACAATGGTTTATTAAGGAATAGTTTAATGGTGGAGTATTTTTTTGCCCGATTATAATCTTGTGGATTAATCGAGGAAGTAAGCATTATTACTTTGCATCTTTTTTTTACCAGGGCCCCCATTTTTTCAAATTCATCCAGAAATTGAAATCCATCCATCAATGGCATGTCAATATCGAGAAAAATTAGGTTAGGTAATATCTGTTCAGCCAGATCAAGCTTTTCCATGTTATGTAAAAACTCAAGACCGCTCTTTGCACTGGTGTGCGTATAAATCTTGTCGGCAATGGCAGTAGCTTCTATCATTTTTTGATTGATCAGATTATCAATCTCATTATCGTCAATGAGCATTATGATAGGATACTTTTTTTCAACCATTGGATTTTCTGTGTGTATTAAAGTTAATTCTTAAATGACTACTATACAATATGACTAGACTATATCTCAAATTTAATTCCTTGCGCCAATGGAAGACTTTCTCCATAGTTGATTGTATTGGTTTGCCTGCGCATATATACCTTCCATGCATCTGATCCAGATTCTCGTCCGCCACCGGTTTCTTTTTCTCCGCCAAATGCACCTCCTATTTCAGCCCCCGAGGTGCCGATGTTTACATTGGCAATTCCACAATCCGATCCTGCCTGAGAAAGAAACCATTCCATTTCTTGCAGGCGCGTAGTCATAAGGGCTGAGGATAAGCCTTGTTTTACACCGTTTTGAAATTTAATGGCTTCCTCCAATGTCTTACACTTTATCAAATACAGGATTGGGGCAAATGTTTCTTGCTGAACTATTTCAAAATGATTTTCGACTTCAGCGATAGCCGGTTTTACATAACAACCTGACTCATAACCTTTGCCTTTCAAAACACCACCACTTACTACGAATTTTCCACCAGACGCTTTAACTTTTTGCAAGGCATTACGATAGTTCTTTACAGCAAGTAAATCAATCAAAGGGCCTACATGGTTATTTTGATCCAATGGATTTCCAATGCTTAACTGTCGATATGCATTTTTTAGTTTCTCTTTTATGGTTTCATATACATTCTCATGTACGATTAATCTTCTTGTTGAAGTGCAGCGTTGACCAGCAGTGCCCACGGCACCAAACAAGGCAGCACGTATAGTGATATCTAGATTGGCATGCTCAGAAACGATAATGGCATTGTTACCTCCTAATTCTAGCAGGGCCCTTCCCAGTCGTTCGCTGACGGTTCGACCGACAGCTTTTCCCATACGAACAGAACCAGTGGCCGATATCAGCGGAATATTTTCATTGGAGGCCAGTAACTGCCCTATTTTATAGTCACCGTTTATGATGCACGATACACCTTCTGGTACACCATTCTTTTTAAATACTTTATTAACTATGTTCTGACAGGCAATACTGCACAATGGTGTCTTCTCTGAGGGTTTCCAGATACAAGTGTCACCACATACCCAGGCAATCATGGCATTCCAAGACCATACCGCCACTGGAAAATTAAATGCGGAAATAATACCAACCACACCAAGGGGATGGTATTGTTCGTACATGCGATGGTTGGGTCTTTCAGAGTGCATGGTTAACCCATTTAGCTGGCGAGATAGTCCAACCGCAAAATCGCAGATATCAATCATTTCCTGAACTTCACCAAGCCCTTCCTGGTATGATTTCCCCATTTCATAGGAGACCAGCTTACCAAGAGGTTCTTTATATTTCCTGATAGCTAGTCCAATCTGTCTTACAATTTCCCCCCGCTTAGGCGCTGGCACCAGTCGCCATTCTAAAAATGCTTGATGCGCCTGCTTGACTACTTTATTGAAGGCGACCTCGTCTGTGGCTTGAACTTTACCAATCAACTTGCCATCTACCGGCGAAAATGAAGAAAGCGTTTGACCCTTTGACTTAATCCATTTCTCTCCGGTTGAAGTACCCGTATTAGATCTTTTTATGCCCAGCGAATTAAGGGCTTCTGAAATACCAAAACTATGCATGAATGAATTTTTAAATATGGCAAAGCTACTAAATTACCACTCCATCCCAATCGTTCTTTTTTCTCCATTTGAAAATAAGCCCTCCACCAATACTCCACCTTTTTTCATTTGCATAACATGATTGAGATCGCCAACATTATCAATGGTGACCTTGTCGATGTGGGTGATGATAAATTCTTCCTGAAGTCCTGCTTTCTTCCATTTACCGGATGCAATTTTTTTAATCAATACACCGCCATCCAGATTTAATTTGGTAAGCCTTGCATAAGAGATGTTTTCAAAAGTAGCACCTTCTATTTCGTATTCAATTTCTTTTTTCGTAAGCGTTGACGAACCTTCGTAATTTCTTAGTACGGCCTGGACTTTTCGTTCTTTGCCATTTCTTCGAAAGGTTACTTTCACCGTCTGAC
>JAHEMS010000504.1 GCA_024643595.1 Bacteroidota bacterium | reverse complement strand
TATTCGTGAAAAAAATACAAAGCAAAATAAATCAGAAAACGGAAATTGATGAAGTAAAAAAGTTCATCAACAACATCCTGGCCAACTGGTATTGGGTAACAGGGGCTTTGATCATATCTTTAACAATTGCCTTTCTGATCAATCGCTATAGCAAACCGATTTACAGTGTATATACCACCATTCTTTCGCAGAAATACTATAAATCACGATCCAACAGAACCTTGGATATCATCCAGGGAAATGAATATTTTGCCACACAAAAAGATATCAACTGGGAGGTTTCTGTATTGAAATCCTATCGTATGGTGTCGGAAACGATTAAACGACTCGATTGGGATGTCTTCTATTATGCGGAAGGAAACATCCGAACCACCGAACTATACCCTTATAGCCCATTGAAAGTGATTTCGGATACCAGTAGTACAAATGATCCCTATGGAGTACTTTTCGACTGCAAAATTCTGAATAAAGACGAATTTGCTTTATCGACTGATGATGCTTTTTGGAATGGCGTCGTTCAGGATAAAACGTTTCGGTTCAATACCTTAAATAAAGAGGCTGGATGGTCATTCAGACTAGTCCAGGATCGGGTTTCCACTCCAGGAACGGTAATTAGTTTCGTAATAAATCGGGAAGAAGATTTAGTAGGATTATATAGGGGGAAACTCAATGTAGGATGGCTGGCGAAAGGATCCGCTGTATTACAATTAACGCTTACAGGGGAGACGCCTCAAAAGGAAATGGATTTTCTTGCCACCATTTCAGAGGTTATTGATGAACAATCGGTTATCACCAAAAATGAAGCAGCAGTAAAAACAATTGACTTTATCAACGAACAATTATTGCTTATTTCAGACTCCCTGGTATCCACAAGCAAAATAATGCAGAGTTATAGATTAAATAACCGGGATCTTACACTCGGGTCACAACAAATCTTTTCAAAGATAAATGTGCTGGAAGAGGAAAAATATCAGTTAAAGCTCACCAATCATTACCTTGATTATCTGCAGGATTACATAAAGAATAAAAGTGAGCATGATGTGATTGCACCAAATACCATTGGCGTTGAAGCAAGTTTATTGAACAGCCTGATCATTGAATATGTAAATTTGAGGATGGGTGAACGGACCCGAAATACACAATTGTATAAAAATAGTCCCCTGTATCAGTACCAGAATAAAGAAGTAGAAGAGCGTTTGCAGGAATATGAAAAAAGTATCCTCGAAAGTATACAAACCTCCAGGGAGCGGAATGATTTTAATATCAAGGAAATTGATGTTCGGATAAATACCTATTTGTCAGAAATGAAGCCGCTATTGGATGAAGAACGGGAGATGACCGACTTTCAAAAGATATTTAACCTGAATGAACAGTTTTATGTGATGCTCTTAACAGAGAAGGTAACAGCAAGCATCGCAAAGGCTTCACAGGAATCTGACTATGCTGTTCTGGATACACCAAGGCTGGCAGGTCCTGCCATTTCGCCCAGGAAGCAGCGCAACTATACTTTTGCATTGATCATTGGATTAGGTCTTCCGATCGGTTTATTCTATTTGATCGGTTTTTTAAATCCCTTTGTATTTTCCAAGGATGACCTGGATAAGCATTCGGATATTCCTTTGTTAGGTATGATTGGTCATGACGCGAGCAAAACATTGCTTGTCGCAAAATCAAAACCAAAATCGTCCATTGCAGAGTCCTTTCGTAACCTAAGAGCAAATTTGCAATATTTTGTAAAAAACGAATCGGCCAATAAAACCATCCTGGTTACTTCATCTGTAAGTGGCGAAGGAAAAACATTCTGTTCAGCCAACCTGGCATATATCTATGCGATCTCCGGTAAGAAAACCTTAGTTGTTGGTGCAGATTTGCGTAAACCGGCTTTGACTAAAGTGCTTAAGCAAAAAAACAGCCGGGGATTGAGTAGTTACCTTGCAGGATTGTGTGAATACGAGGATTTGGGAGAAAATGTGGTAACTGAAAATTTGTTTGTTATCCATAGCGGTCATGTTCCACCAAATCCATCAGAACTACTTGTTAATAGCCGAATGGAGAGCTTTATTGAAAGCATCAAGAAGGATTATGAAGTCATCATATTAGATTGCCCACCTGTAGGCATTGTTTCCGATGCGTTGGAATTGACAAAATATGCCGATATCAATATCATTGTTGTGCGCCAGGGATCTACTAAAAAATCATCCGTGGATGTAATCAATACCATGTATTTAGAACATAAAATAGTGAATCCCGCAACCGTTTTTAATGATATTGATTTTTCACGAACTATTTATGGACATAAGTATGGCTATGGTAATAAATATGGCTATGGTTACGGGTATGGTTATGGCTACGGATATGGCTACTACGATGACGAGCCTCAGAAAAGAACCAGCAAATTTTTAAAATTTTTCCGCAGAAAGAAAAAACCTCAAGCAGAGGCTTAATTTCTGGAATGTCAATTTTCTGATGGAAATGTGGAGAAGGGGTGAAGTGGAAAAGGGGTAAGCGCTTTTTTTGGAGTTATTCTTCCCTTGGATAATCAAATAGAAAATTAGGATTAGGAATCATTAACGGGACACAATAAAACTACCACTGTCATTCCTTGGCGGCGAAAGCAGATACCAAAGACCAGAAACGAAATTAAGCTAAACGTTGATTAAATGTTACCCCATGATCCGGATTTCTGGACGCGCTAAGCTATTTTCCCTTTATCATGAAAGTCCAAGGCTTATGCAATTTACCTGGCCTTAGCATAGTTCTTTATTAAACCCGGAATTGTCATTAGGGAATTAAGTTGGAGCAAAGGGCCAGCTAAAATTTTGTGTATTGTTCCAGATTCCTTCAATCCATTGACGTCTTTTCATATTTAGCGAGAGGTGCAACAATC
>JAHEMS010000081.1 GCA_024643595.1 Bacteroidota bacterium | reverse complement strand
ACGTTAAGGATGCCCATGATTTTAGGGGTGCGCAGATCCATGATCTTACTTCGGATCCTAAGTGTTTTGTTGCCTGAAATTAATTTACTTTGCACCACTTTATGAATGATAAAACCACACACGAATATAAAGAGGTGATTGCCTCTTGCAAAGTTTTATTTGCCCGCAAGACACATGACTATGGAACAGCTTGGCGTGTGTTAAGAATATCATCCATTACTGACCAGATATACATCAAAGCTCAGCGCATTCGTAGCATACAGGAAAAAGGCGTTCAAAAAGTCGATGATCCCATCAGGGACGAATTTATAGGGATTATCAATTATTGCATCATTGCTTTGATTCAAATAAAACTGACAAGTTCGGCAAAGATGGAGATGACGTTTGAAGAGTTGGAACCGCTCTATGATGAAGCCGTTAATGAGACTTTTGATCTGCTGCAGAATAAAAATCACGATTATGCGGAAGCTTGGCGTGATATGCGGGTAAGTTCAATGACGGATATCATTTTGATGAAGTTGTTAAGAGTAAAACAAATTGAGGATAATCAGGGAAGAACGTTGGTGAGTGAAGGAGTAAAAGCGAATTACCAGGACATGATTAACTATTCAGTATTTTGTTTAATTAAATTGAATTAATTGAAATTAAGTACTGGGATTTTCCGATACCAGTAGATAGCTAACCAACCCATTTTGAGTATGATTCAAAAAATAATTGATCAATTTTCTCGGTTTTTTGTAGGCGGCCTGCTCATTTTTTCAGGATTGATAAAACTCAACGATCCTATAGGAACTCAAATTAAGCTGGAGGAGTATTTTGAAGTTTTTGCCGATGACTTTAGTTCTTTCTTTCATTATTTTATTCCATGGGCGCTCGAGATTGGAATGATTTTAATTATTCTAGAGATTGTTTTAGGTGTTGCCATTTTGATTTTCTGGAGAATGAACGTAACCACATGGTTGTTGGTGTTAATGATGACTTTTTTCACCTTCCTTACTTTCTATTCAGCTTATTTTGATAAAGTCACCGATTGTGGATGTTTTGGTGATGCAATCAAACTTACTCCGTGGGAGTCATTCGCAAAAGATATTATTCTTATGGTTTTTGTTATGCACCTTTTCTGGTATAGAAAAAGTTATAAACCATCACTCAACTCACCTACTGGCAATGGGGTGGTACTGTCCATTTTGATCATTAGTCTCTTTCTTGGTGTTTACGCAATCCGACATTTGCCATTCATTGATTTCCGCGCTTATAGAATTGGTAATAATATCCCTCAACAGATGCTGCCGCAAGAGCAGCCCATCATCGAATACACCTTTGAAAAAGGGGGTAAAGAGGTACGGGCTACTCAATTTTTAACAGCGGATGAAGGCTATAAGTATATTTCTTCGCGTGTGTTGAACGAGGATAAAGTGAATCCAAAAATTACAGATTACTCGGTAAGTAGTCCGGAGGGCGAAGACTTGACTCAGTACACTTTTGAAGGGGCAAAACTTTTGATCGTAATTTTTGATGTGCATAAAGCTTCATCAAAACATATCGGGGAAATAAGCGCACTGACAAAGCTATTGGAAGGTAAAGTAGATTGTTTTGTGTTGACCTCTTCAGGATCTGATGTTATGGAGGCGTTTCGTCATGAACATCAATTGGCTGTGCCTTACTATTTTGCCGATGCAACTGTTTTAAAGACAATTCTTCGGTCAAATCCGGGAATTGCCTTATGGAAGAATGGTATAGTCCTGGGTAACTGGCATCATAACGATACACCCTCAGCGGATGACATTCTTAGTCTGTTGAAATGAAGGTTTATCTAATTGGATTACCTGGTTGTGGAAAATCTACGATAGGAAGACACCTCTCCAAAAGGTTGAATATCCCATTTATAGATTTGGATACCGCTATCGAACAGCGGGAGAGCATGGCTGTGAAAGACATTTTCAAACGCAAGGGGGAAGAATATTTCCGTCAAGTTGAGTCAGAGACGCTGAAAAGAATCTCAATGGGCTTACCTGATTTTATCATGGCCACTGGCGGAGGAACACCCCTATTTTTTGAAAACATGAATTTCATGAATGATTTCGGTAGTACTATTTTTCTTGATTTGCCAACCGCGGTAATTGCCGAGAGAATATTACATGCTGATAAAGAGGAAAGGCCACTTCTTTCTCAACTTGAACCGGATGAAGTAAAAGAAAAGATTGAGTTATTACGGTCACAACGTATACAATTTTATAATCAAGCCATGCACCGGATTTCGGCAGATTCTATTAGCGTGGAGGATGTCTTGACCAGAGTTTATCCTACAAGTTGATCAGAAGGGAAAGCCGAGAGTAACAATAGCCAGTGTATTTTTATTATTAAGCGTCACCAAAGGACTGTCAACTGAATTTACACGGTAAGGACGATAGGAGGACTGCCCCTGCGTATAGATCACCGCAAAATCCAGATAAAATTTTGTCGTGCGATAACCCACGCCACCCGAAATTGAAGTAAGTTCTCTGCTAATCCCATTTTGCTCTTCACGGAACGGATCTGGCATATAGGAAATACCTGCTCGTGCACGATAATTATTAATTCTATACTCTCCGCCTACACGGTAATTTACTGTTGACTGATAAAGCTTTTTAATATTTTCATTATCGTAGTCAAATGAAATACCAGATACATTGGTAGAATATTTGGCACCGGAATAATTCACTACCTCAATATCGGCAGAAATAAAACCACTTTTTTGAAAAAAGAAAGTTCCTCCAAGATTTAAATGACCAGGGGTTTTTAAGTCATAATCTGTTATTATTTCATTGGAATCCTGGGTTACAAACTTAAGTACATCACCATTGCCAAAGTAATCGAAATCTTTCCAATTGGTACTTAGCGTTGCTTGATAGGAATCTGAAAGTTTATAAAACGTTGGTGTGCGATAGGAGATCCCCACCTGAATATTTTCGATCGGCCTTACGATTATTCCGAAAGTTCCATTGATTCCTGATCCGATTATCCTCAACTCTTCATCCAGTTTCAGGTTATCAAGAGGATTAAAACCTGGATCTAAAACAAAAAAGAAATCCGATTCAGTGTAGGTCTTCTTTGATTCAAATCTAAGGGTGTTGAAACCCACTCCAGCCCCCAGAAATACCTTATCTGAAAAATTGGCACCATATGAAAAACTCCATTGATTCTGAGAACCTGAAGTAACAATGTCTTCCAATTGAAAGGCTTCCCTTATATCATTTGGATTGCCTGGGAATGTTCCCATAACAGACAAGTATTCTGTGCGTGAAGCACCAGGGTCTAAAAATGTTGAATCTTCAATCAGGTAGTTATTATAGGCAAGTCCCGTTGGGGTATCTTCATAATCGCCATTTTTTTGAAAAGACTCTGGCTGCAGTCCTGATGCGTCTTGAAGAAAATAATCGATGATGGAATTTTTGTTGTTCATTCCCTCGTAGCTATACCTATTGTTGAAATTGCTGACGCGATTAAATGATACGGCAAAAGCTCCGCTAAGAATGCCACTTCTTCCATCCTTTTCGGACTGAAAAACTAATCCAAGACCGGGAATGTTAAGATTGGTTTTACTGGAAGTTTTAGAATTTTCAAGGTAATCTGATGAGATTTTTGCGGTATTAAATCCTGGTGAGATGGACACCTCAGATCTATTGAACATGCCGAGACCCGCCGGATTTGAGAAAGCAGAACTAAAGTCGCCACCTAAACTAGTTTGTACACCACCCATTGCTTGAATGCGCGCACTTCCTCCAGGATTGAAACGACTAAAAAGAAGGGCCGTTTCGGAGGTACTTTGTGCCAGCAGAAGATGTGACAGGAACATAAAAAGTCCAATGAGCCATCTGCTCCCATTCAGCATGCCAATAAATCTTTAAGTGTTTCTATGTGTTAGTTTCTACCGCGACTTGCTCCTGATGAAGATTGTCCTCCGCCAACACTACCGCCACTGCTTCTACTAGCACCACCTCCGCTTGAGAAACCGCTACTGCTACCGCCACTATAACCTGAAGATCGTGAACCTCCTTGACTAAAGGAAGAGGAACTATTACTACGATTTACATATCCAGAATTTGATCTGAACCCAGCATTATTATTGCCACCGGATCGCCCAGAATTACTCCAACTAGATCTTTCTGTAGAATTGGTTGCTACATTAGTTCGCCAGCCTGGCTGATAATAAGCACCTGAATTCCCATTGCTTGAAACTCGTCCACTTGAACCACGAGCTCTACCTTGAGCATCAGTGGTAGTTACCATACCGGAATTTCTGCCGTCATAGGTAACGACATTATTGTTAATATCACTGCTGCGTGAAGCCCGTTTACCATAGACTACATTGTTGTTTCGATTGTTGTCGTTAAGCACAATAATGGTTCGTGGATAATAGTTGTAGCCCATGCCATAGCCCATATTATAGTAAGAATTCCAACCGAATTGAGGGCCACCACCACCCAACATAAAGGAGTAATTATATGGATTATAAGAATTATAAATGCCGTATGAATAATAACTACCCATTCCAAAGCCATAGTTATTATATCTATAGGCAAACGGATCATACATGTTCATATACATGGAAGGATTATAGCCGCTTCCATAAGGATTGCCATACATAGATGACATACCATAATAATATCGGTTCATATTATAACTGCCAGCAGCTCCGGAATAGGCCAGGTTATTGTAATTTGAATAGGATGACATATTACTGTTAAGACCTTGATTCACGGATTTTGGTGTATAATCCGGGATAAAGTAGGGGGCAACCTCATTTGAATTGGAGCCAACTTTACTTTGTGAAATATATTCCGGATTCACATTCCGTGCAGAATAGCTATCTGTTGGATTGATGGCGGTAGCAACTTCGTGTTCCGAAGAAATGGTATTCATCGTCATTGGTCTGGATGCCTGTAATTTGGCTCTGTCCTTTGAGGTGAAATACATATCATCTTGCTCCAATTGTGCTGATGCGGCCGAAGAAACCGAAACAATCAAAAGACTCAATAAAGCGGTCCTGATTTTCATATTATTTAAGTTTAATGCAATATTCAATTTTCAAGATCAATCAGTAATACAATCACTCAACAATTTTAACGCAAAAAAAGGGCATTTGATGCATTAGGGTTATTGGTAGTTATGCCATTTTGCCATTTAAAATTTATCGAGAACAAAGGTCAGACTCGTAATCCTGCTCTATATTTACCGGACTTATCAAAGTTACAAAATAATTAGATAGAATCTCAATGGGGAAACAGATTACAAGTCGAGGCGAAGATTACTCACAATGGTACATTGACCTTGTAAAAAAGGCTGATTTAGCCGAAAATTCAGATGTTCGGGGTTGTATGGTTATTAAACCTTATGGCTATAGCATTTGGGAAAAGATGCAACAGGCCTTGGATAAAATGTTTAAGGATACCGGGCATGAAAATGCCTACTTCCCCCTTTTTGTGCCTAAAAGTATGTTTGAGGCTGAAGAAAAAAATGCTGAGGGATTTGCAAAAGAATGTGCTATTGTAACCCATTACAGGCTTAAGAATGATCCAAATAATAAAGGAAAATTAATGGTAGATCCGACAGCAAAGTTAGAGGAGGAACTGGTAGTGAGGCCTACGAGCGAGGCGATAATCTGGAGTACCTATAAAAAATGGATTCAATCCTATCGCGACTTGCCATTACTGATTAACCAATGGGCTAATGTAGTTCGCTGGGAGATGCGTACCCGCCTTTTTTTACGAACTGCGGAATTTTTGTGGCAGGAAGGCCACACCGCACATGCCACTGCTTTTGAAGCAATAAAAGAAACCGAGAAGATGCTGGATGTTTACGCCGAGTTTGCAGAAACATTTATGGCAATGCCGGTGATCAAAGGAAAGAAATCAGAAGGTGAGCGGTTTCCTGGCGCGATTGATACCTATTGCATTGAATCGATGATGCAGGATGGCAAAGCCCTTCAAGCGGGAACTTCGCATTTTTTAGGGCAGAATTTTGCAAAGGCATTTGATGTTCAGTTTACCAACAAAGAAGGTAAAATGGAGATGGTATGGGGTACTTCATGGGGAGTAAGCACCCGATTAATGGGTGCATTAATCATGGCCCATTCTGATGATGATGGACTCGTCTTACCACCCAAACTAGCTCCGATTCATGTGGTTATTGTTCCTATTTTCAAGAATGAAGTTGAGCTAATGAAAATTTCCGAGCAAGCTGACATAATTTCAAAAGAGCTGAGATCAAAGGGCTATGCCGTTAAGTTTGATAATAGAGAAACCCACAAACCAGGGTTCAAATTTGCTGAATGGGAGTTGAAAGGAGTCCCAGTTCGTATTGCCATTGGTCCACGCGATCTGGATAATAAAACAGTGGAGGTGGCCCGCAGAGATACAAAGGAAAAGCAAGTGATGATGATGGAAACCATTGCCAGTGAAATTCCTGGTTTGCTGGATAGAATTCAGGAGAATATTTATCAAAAAGCGTTGGCCTTTAGAAGCGAGAAAACCACCCGCGTAGAAACTTACGCTGAGTTAAAGAAGGTTTTGGATGAAAAGGGGGGATTTGTGGAAGCCCATTGGGATGGCACTGCTGAAACGGAAGCTGCTATTAAAGAAGAAACCAAAGCGACTATCCGTTGTATACCTCTTGATGCAGTTGAGGAGACTGGAAGTTGCATATATTCCGGGAAACCTTCTGCAAGAAGGGTGTTGTTTGCGAGGGCCTATTAAAATATAAATTCGAAGACTTGAAATTTTAATTACCTTTAAAAGCATTGTCCTTATTTTAAAATTGATCCTTTGAAATTATATGGTTGAATGGATAACGGTTATTTCACTTATTATTTTTGGCCTTTTCTTAATTATAGCTGAAATTATATTTGTGCCAGGAACCACGCTGGTAGGTATTGTTGGATTTGTTTTTTTATCCTTAGGAATTGGGTTAAGTTTCAATTATTTCGGAAGCGAAACAGGTTGGACAACAGTTGGAGTAAGTTCAGTGGCCTCAGGACTTATTTTATATTATTCATTTAAAGCAAATGTTTGGAGCCGTTTTTCATTGAAATCTTCCAGCAATAGTAAAGTGAATGAAGGCGAATTAGATTCATTATTGGTTGGTTCTGAAGGCCATGCTATTTCAGCTTTAAGACCGGTTGGAAAAGCAGAGATCAATAATAAACTTTATGAAGTAAAAACGTTGGGAGCATATCTGGATAGTGGAAGTAAAATCAGAGTAATTAGAATTGTATCAACTCAAATAATCGTAGAACCTATAATTTAATACTATGGAAGGCTTACCATTCATTTTTATTGTTTTTGTCAGCATCGTTGGTTTTTTCATGTTCATGTATTTCGTTCCCGTTGGATTGTGGATTACTGCAATTTTTGCTGGGGTACGAGTTACCATTGGTGAGTTAATAGGGATGCGAATCAGGAAAGTTCCGCCAGGCATTATCGTAAACTCATTAATTACGGCAACCAAAGCTGGTCTGATAGTTACTACACGTGAATTAGAAACTCACTATTTGGCTGGAGGTGACGTGCCAAACGTAATTCGAGCATTGATTTCTGCTGAAAAAGCAAACATTAGTTTGAGTTTCAAACAGGCTACCGCAATAAACCTGGCTGGTCGTGACGTGTTTGAAGCGGTGCAGATATCGGTTAATCCGAAGGTAATAAATACCCCCAAAGTTGCCGCTGTGGCAGCGGATGGTATTCAGTTGATTGCCGTAGCCCGTGTTACAGTGCGTGCAAGTCTTGCACAGTTAGTGGGGGGTGCCGGTGAGGAAACTATTTTAGCTCGAGTGGGTGAAGGCATTGTTACTTCAATTGGTTCTGCTCTTTCGCACAAGGAAGTGCTTGCCAATCCAGATAAGATTTCAAAGTTAGTTTTGTCAAGAGGCCTAGATGCGGGTACAGCATTTGAAATCCTCTCTATCGATATTGCTGATGTTGATGTAGGGGCTAACATTGGGGCAAAGCTTCAAACGGACCAGGCTGCGGCTGATTTAAGAGTGGCAGAAGCAAGGGCAGAAGAGCGCCGAGCAATGGCTGTAGCATTAGAGCAGGAGATGATTGCTAAAGCTCAGGAAGCGAGAGCAAATGTAATTCAAGCGGAGGCAGAAATTCCAAAAGCAATTGCTCAGGCATTTGTTAATGGTAATCTAGGGGTAATGGATTACTACAAAATGCAAAACGTGCAGGCCGATACAGAGATGCGTCAGTCTATTTCTGGTAAAGATGCAGGATCAGGCAAAAACACGGAAACAAAATAACTGGATTACCAAATTAAAATAATAATAGGCCGAAAGGCCTATTATTATTTTATGTCCACCTCTATCCATTCAGATCTTTTGAGCGCGAGAAACTGATTATGCTTTTTATCGAAGGTAAGCTTATCATATGTAATGGGAATTACATTAAGTCCTGTTGTCGTTAAGGCTCCAAACTTTCCATCATTTCCCACAACAACAAGTCCATTTCTCAATTCAGCCAGATAATCAAACCGAGAATCAATTAGAATTAAACCATTCTCATCAGCCAGACCGGATCGACCTCCGGCAAAAAGAAGATATTTTTTGTTGGGTAAGAAATGTATTGAATCATATTGAAAGCTTAAGACCGGTTTCCCTTTTTTATCAATGACACCAGATTTGCCATTTCGGTAAGCAATAGCAAGCCCGTTCACAAAATGACTTACCTTTTCGTAATTAGGATTGATAATCACTTGATCGGAAGAGTTAATAAAACCCCATTTTCCAATGAGTTTGAATGCTGCTAATCCCTCATGAAATTCCCCAATGTCATCGTAGCGGTTTGCTATTCTAAGTCGACCGCGTTCATCAATAAAACCAAATTTGCCATCTCGCTTGACCCCCCTTAATCCTTCGCTGGATTGAAAGATAAGCTCTACATTACCTACAACAGCAGGACTCGTCCGACTCACAGTTCGGCCCAGATAGTCAACTGTTTTTTCAGTTCCATCCTGTAGGTACTCCACAAAGAAATTCTCTTTAAATTCTAAATGGTTATCGGTGAAGTAAATAATTTCACGCTTAAAATTCTTCAAAAAGATATTTTGTGATTCTTTTTGCGAATAAAGAACATTGTTAATCAGGTGCATCGGTATCAGCTGCGGGGCGATGATCCAATTTCCATGGGTATTAATTATGCCGTATTGATTTTTGAATTTCACGACCAGCAAATCAGGAGTAATTTCAACTAATGAGTCATACACGCAATGAATAATCTCCTCACCAGTAATTGATAAGGCACCCCAATAATGATTATTTATAACAGGAAAAAGATTACTACTCTGAGCACTAACCCAATCGTAATTTTTTTGTGTGAGGGTATTATTATTCCGATCAATCAGCGACCACCCTTCAATTTTCCGGTATGCCCGCAAAGCATCTTTATGAGCGTGTAGCGAGTCATAAATAAAAGGAATTGAAACAGAATCATCAGCATTAATAACGCCCATCTTTTCGGATAACCGGGCCAGATATAAATTATTGCCAATGGGGGTTAGTTGATCATATTGAACAGGGCAAAGCAATTTAAGGTTGGTGTCAATCAGTCCGTACTTATTTGATGTATTAATTATGAATAGGTCCTCGTCCACGGGCATGAGTTCATCTGCCGAGTAATGATTCACGATTTCATTTTTTTCAGTGATGAACAACCATTCATGAGGAGCCTGAACTTTTACCCTGTTGCCCCCTTCAATTTTTATTGAACGATAGACAGGTTTCAATTTAATAACACCATCACGATCAATTAATCCTTGCCTCAGATTTTGGTAAATAATGGCTTTACTGTCATGAAATGAAGAGATGCTGTCAATTAGAAAGTCGGTAATTGGTTTTCCGTCTTCGCCATGAAGAGCAATCTTGCCAGATTCGTTTTCAACGGCATAGCGTAGTGTTCCCAGGGGATAAATATTTTTGTAACGAAGTGGAATCAATACATGATTTTGCAGGTCAATGAGTCCGTATACATATTTTGCGTTATCAAAATTGAACACAATGGCACGTAAGCCATAAATATTGATCCCTTCATACTGAAAGGGTATTTTAATTTCACCGTGGAGGTTGAGACAACCAGTTTTAACCTTGACCTGATTGATTTTTTTTCTGGCGATAATATTATCCGCACCGGCATAGACTAACGACTCAAAATCGGCAGAGGTAAGGAATTCATTCTTGAGGTTTAGAATACCCCAGTGATTATTTAACCTGTATCCAGTTACATTCCCAATCACAGAAAAACTTCCATCCGACCAACCTAGCGCATCGAATGAAGGTGGAATTACGACCTGCCCCTGCTCATCCTTAATACCCATTTTGCCATTATTGGAAAAGATCAGGTAATCAGCTTGAGTAACTAAAAATGAAAAAACAAAAAAAATTAGAACCGCCCACTTCATCACGTAAAGTTAGGAGGATGTTATGGATTTAAAATGGTATTCAAACACTTATTGTGGTCTGTGAATTTAGGATTCAGGGAATGAGTTCAGCAATTTTAAATCATCAGGCGTATCAATATCAAATTGTCCATCTGCCCAGTCGATCATCTCTACTTTATCAGGGTTACTTTCAATTACTGCTTTTGCGCCCTGAGTATCTTTTATTTTCATTAGAGCTGCAAAAAGAGATTGATCAAACAAAGCAGGAACGCCGAGTATGTCTTTGTACAGCGAAGCAATAATTGGTTTGGCGGAAATTCGATAAACTTCACGTAGGGCTTTG
>JAHEMS010000503.1 GCA_024643595.1 Bacteroidota bacterium | reverse complement strand
GCTCAATCATCCTGGAATTCTTTTTAGCAATAATGTTTTTGTAGAAGCGCTCCATCACACGATGCAGGAAATTTCCAAGAACACGGGCATCCACATCTTCATCAACTTCTTTAGGTTCTTTAATGCCAGCAATTTGTTTGAAATAAAATTTAAGCTTGCACTCGAGATAGACATTGATAGCGGAAGGAGAAATCCCACGAAAGCCGGCTCTGCCTACATTCAAATTTTGAATGGTAGTCATGACTTCATCATTCTTATGAATTACGATCGGTTGTAGCGCCGTGGGTTTAACGGCATTATGCAATACATGCCGATTAATTTTTAATCCACTTTCATACATCAGCTGTTGCAGGTACCGGCTCATTTCGCCCTGCCCCAACACATCCGTTTCGGTGTTATAGAATAGAAAAACATTCTCCGCCCGTTGTAAAGACCTATAAAAAAGGTAAGCATACATCGCATCCTGATGCGTTACAGTGGGCAGACCATAGGCCCTGCGCACATTAAATGGAATGTAAGATCCCTTGCTGCCATAAGAAGGAAACACTCCTTCATTCAATGATAGAATAAATACATTTTTGAAATCCAGGTTTCGCGTTTCCAACACACCCATCACCTGTAACCCCCTTAATGGTTCTCCACTAAACGGGATTCGCTGCGCCCGTACCAACTGACGAAACAAACGCAGAAATGATTTCAATGAATGAACCCTGTCCTTTTCATGGGCTGCCGTATCCGCTGCGAGCTCACCCACTACATCATGAATGCGGTTAATTATCTTGATGAACTGAAATGCAAATTCCTTGTCGATGTCGGAGATTGTTTCCAACGCTCCAATCTCACGGATAATAGCAGTAATATGTTGGAGAAGGCCTTCCTCACTTTCTCCAAAAAGTAACCGATGAAGAGGGATAGCGGTGGCCAGAAAATTTTGTGGTATGTGCACCCAGTTATGCTGCAAGATTTCCTTTCGCTTGGCATTGGCTTCTGCCGGGCCTGCCGACACTACGTAGGGATGTCCCAGTAAATCCATCACCGGTCGATGATTAAAATTATTTTTGCGTTTACTGATTTGTAAATCCACCAATAACTCAATAAGCCCAAAGAAAGGGGTGTTGCTTAAAGAGTAGCCCATGGTTACGTTGAGCTTTTCTGCTGGTGCCGGAATCGCATACAACACCGGCAAGAGCAGTTTTTCATCGGGTAACACAATTAAAGTCTCTTCCGCTTTCAATCCCTTAGCGAATTCTTCATTCAGCACTTGCGACATTAACTTAACCTGTCCTGTTGGCTGTGCTGAACCGTATAAATTAACCAATTTATTGTGGCGGAGATGCGAAGCAAAACTATCCGGAAAAGTCTTTTTCAGAGACGGATGTTGTTGATACTCCCTGAAGAAAGTCCCTGCTTCCTGTTGTATATTATTGATATAATATTCATCCCCATCCCAGTAGAAAGTGCTTCCGCGATCAGCAAAGTAACTCAGTATAATTTCCTCCGCTTTGGTAAGCGCATTGAATCCGGCAAAGATAACCTCCGTCGGGTTATACTTATTGGTTACTTCTGGTGATATAGTTTCGGCTATTTGCCGATGCAACATGCCATCAAAGGCCAGGCCAGCTTCTTGCAGTTGCCTCTTATAGGTATCATACAAGGCAAATAGCTTTGCCCATACTTCGATGAATTTTTTCTTATTGATCGTAATGTTCTCTCCAAAGCTCCTCCAGAATTCCAGCAAAAATGTTCGCTGTTCTTCACTGAGATAGTCAAACCCCGTTTCAATTTCTTTCAAGTTGCGCAGGTCCCTGAAAAGTCCGGAAGCATTCACCATGTATTTGTCGATTTCATCGAAATCACGCAGCAGCATATCGCCCCAGAAGTAAAACTGATCGAAAGACTCATTTCGGGAAGAAGGAATTTCTTCCATCACTTCACGGTAGGTGGCATGAAGACGGTGAACAAGATCCAGCTTATCCGGCACTTTTAATGATGAGAAATCGGAGATAAAATCTTCTATGGTTATAAGGGTTGGAGCAAAGATGGGCTTAGCGATAATTTCAACCAGGTGCTTGCGGAAATACAAAGCCGCCCTTCGGTTGGGGAAAACGATGGTGAGTGCTTCCGGTGAAGGATGCTTCTCATAGATCTTACGCGCAATTTCTTTTAAAAACGATTCCACTTATAGTTCAAAAATCTTATTCAATTATAAATCTACGTTCTACATTCAAGTCATCATGCTGCTTAATCAAACCCAAAACCTAATTGTCCTTCCTTCCCGCCTTTCGCTTTTGTCTTCTTGCCAGGTGGCACAGAAACAACCTCACCAGACTTGATGTATAACAAGTAACCTTCCACTCCCTTAAAATTCATTTGACGCAGGGTTTCTATATAGGCAGCCACCTGATTTTGATCGCTGCGGGTAGGTTCACCGGTTTTAAAATCAACTACCACTGCCTGTTTTCCTTTTATCAACAGTCGATCAATGCGGTTATCTCCTTGGCCTGGCAGAAGAATAGGTACTTCGGTGCGTACATCCCATTCAGGTGAGAACCACCGAGCTATGACTTCATTGGCCAGCAATTCATTGATGAGTGCATATATTACCGGTTTCTCAGCTGATGTAATGATACCCTCCTTCTCCATGTTGCCAATAGCTTCTTCCAGTTCATGATGATATTTTATCCTGGATAGCACCGCGTGCAGATGAATACCGTACTTCACCTTTTCTGAAACAACATTTTCTGCTAATTCAAAATATCCCTTAGAGCTTTGTTTGATGACCAGCTTTTCGCGCCACGGCATAGTCACATATTCGATTAATTCAACGGGATGAAACCCAATTTCATGCGAGCCATTTTCCGCATGAAGATTCCACTCCCCTGATCGCCAGGTCGTACCAC
>JAHEMS010000502.1 GCA_024643595.1 Bacteroidota bacterium | reverse complement strand
TTACAATGCTCTGGTTTCAAATGTAAGTTTCTTTATTTAATTTCAACTTTTACTCATATCGTCATATACGCATGGAAATGTTTCTCAAAGCCGATACCTGGCTTGCCCTATTAACTTTATGTTTTCTTGAAATAGTACTCGGCATTGACAATATCATTTTCATTTCCATCGTATCCAATAAGCTTCCGGAAGTGGATCGCAAAAGAGCCCGTAATACTGGACTTGCGCTGGCGATGTTTGTGCGTGTAGGATTACTACTCGGAATCACCTGGATTATTGGGTTCACCGAACCATTATTTACAGTGCCCGCTAATTTTGTATTTGAACATGACATGCCGTTCAGCGGTAAAGATTTAATTCTTGGCTTTGGTGGACTATTTCTGATCGCCAAAAGCACGATGGAAATTAATCATGAAATGGAAGGGGATGAAGATGAAGAAGGTGGAGGTGCAAAAGCAGCTGTCGTTACGTTTTCTGGAACAATTGTTCAGATTATTTTATTGGATATTATCTTCTCTTTCGATTCAATCCTTACCGCGGTTGGAATTGTACCTCCGGAACAAGTTGTAATCATGATCATCGCCGTGGTGGTTTCAATTTTTGTGATGATGTTCTTCTCTGGTCATATCAGTGATTTTATTAAACAACATCCCTCCATGGAAGTATTGGCTCTTGGATTTCTGATTCTTATTGGATTTACCTTGTTGCTGGAAGGTTTGCACAAAGAAATTCCAAAAGGCTATATTTATTTCGCCGTTGCCTTCTCCTTACTAATCGAATTCACCAATATTCGGGTTCGCAAAAAAAGGAAGAAGCATATTGTTAACCTTAATAAACCTTATGATGACAAGGAATTAAAAGAGGCCGTGGAGGAGTTGAACAAATAAGTATTTACGTATGGAAGACATTCGTTATCCGATCGGTAAATTCATCACCCAGGAAAATTATACCTCAAAAGAAATTACTGCAAATATTGAACGCATTGATGCGCTTCCAGCAAAGCTGGAAGCTGAGATTCAGCACCTGGATGATCAACAGTTGGACACCCCCTATCGAGAAGCAGGATGGACCGTGCGTCAGGTAGTGCATCACCTTGCTGACAGCCATTTGCACGCCTACGTTCGTACGAAGTGGACACTTACTGAAAACCAACCTGTCATTAAAGCTTACCTGGAAAAACTGTGGGCAGAAACCAGTGAAACGAAATCTCCGCCAGCAATGTCCATCGCTTTTTTACATGCGCTACATGCAAAATGGAGTATATTATTAAAGTCAACTGAGCTTTCCGATCTCGATCGGATTTTTATTCATCCAGAGTCTAAAAAACAAATTACACTTAAAACCCTGATCGCCACTTACGCGTGGCATGGTGAACACCACCTGGCTCATATCGCGCATCTCAAAAAGCGCAAAGGTTGGTAAGGTTGGGGTGTGAGCAACGAGTTGCTTAATTTTGCTGGCTTCCAGGTTAAATGAAATCATACACGCCTCCATTATTATTTTTCAATAAGCATATTGAGACGATTTACCCCTCATTAATTAGAAAGGTGCGTGGTATTAATTTTGAGCGGCAACGCATGGATACCCCTGATGAGGATTTCCTTGACCTGGACTGGCTCAGGCAGAATTCTAAAAAACTGATTATTCTATCGCACGGCTTAGAGGGCAATAGTCAGCGATCCTACATAAAGGGAATGGCCAGGATATTCTATAATCATGGGTATGACGTATTGGCCTGGAACTATCGGGGATGTAGCGGGGAAATGAATCGGAGCTTAAGGTTCTATCACAGCGGCGCCACGGATGATCTTGATCTCATGGTACGTCATAGCATTTCCCTGGGATATACTGAAATCAACCTGATAGGATTTAGCCTGGGGGGTAACCTCACACTAAAATACATGGGGGAAAAATCTTCCCAATTACCCCCGCACGTGAAAAAAAGTGTAGCTTTTTCTGTACCCCTCAACTTACACAGCAGTTGCCTGGAAATTACCAAAACATCAAATTGGGCCTACAACAAAAGGTTTCTTAAAAGTTTAAAAAAGAAAGTACTTGACAAGGCAAAAACAATAAATGGTATCAATACAGACAGACTTCATTCGATTAATACACTGATTGAATTTGATAATCATTATACCGCACCCATTCATGGGTATAAGGATGCCATTGATTATTATTCGCAATGCAGTTCCATTCGATTTATTGAATCCATTGAACGCCCTACCCTTATCGTGAACGCATTGAATGATCCGATCTTGAGCAAAGATTGTTATCCGGATTATTTAGCTGATCACCCTTATTTGAAATTTGAATATCCAAATCGTGGAGGGCACGTGGGCTTTGCCTTATTTAATCAAAATGGTATATATTGGTCCGAACTCAGGGCACTTCAGTTTATCCAGTCAAATCAATGATTGAACGTTACTCCATTCATGCTTCTCCCAGTCAGCTAGCTCTACGATTTCAGATTGAAGCACCAGAAGCGTTTAAACCTCGGTATAATGCCGCGCCTTCGCAATTGTTGCCTGTCATTACCCATGAAAGTCCTCAAGGGGTTTCCTATTTCTATTGGGGGGCAGCACCACAATGGTCGAAAAATAAAACTTTTGCGGAAAGAATCATTAACACCCGTGGTGAACTGATTAAAGACAAGCCCGTATTGAAAAAAAACCTAAGAACCCATCGTTGCCTTGTCCCCGCAGACAGCTTTTATGTCTGGAAAAAATTAGGGAAGAAAATACAGGTGCCCTGGCGAATAATCCTGAAATCAAAAGAGGTCTTTTCCCAGGCTGGATTGTGGGAAGAATTCGATGACCATGAAGGAAATTCTTTTCACACCTTCTCCATCATTACATTCCCTGCCGATCATTGGATTGCTGCTATTACGGAAAGAATACCCG